>CBDURX010000519.1:0-2482 GCA_965369485.1 uncultured bacterium
AACATTATCAACAGGTTACTGGATATGCAAGCACGTGAATACAGGAGATGTCCGACCCTCCCCTTGACCACGGGTCGGCGTGGACCCATCCTGTGAGGGGGCGCTCGGCGGTTGCGGGCGTCTTCACAAGCACATTCACGAGTATATTCGGGAGCACGTTCACGAGGCAGGCTTACGTGCTGCAGCGCAAACAGGTTCGTATCGATCCTCGCATCGACTGGTTTCAGAACGTCCGGGTTCTGTTGAGCCCCATGTCCGGCGTGACGGACCGCGCGTTCCGCGACGTCTGCCGATCGTTCGGCATGGACTTGGGGTTCTGTGAGTTCACCTCCGCCTCCGGCCTCTACCACCAGAGCGAAGCTACCTGGCGCCTGATCGACACCGAGGGAGAGATGGGCCGTGTCGGCATCCAGATCTTCGGGTCCGAGCCTGAATACATGGGCGCCGCGGCCCGACTGCTGCAGGAGAACCGCCTGGACGTGCTGGACATCAACTTCGGTTGCCCCGCCAAGAAGGTGGTCAAGAAATGTGGTGGCAGCGCGCTGCTGGCAGACCTGCCGCTACTCGAAAAGGTGGTGCGTGAGGTGATCGCGGGCAGCACTGTACGGCCGGTCAGCGCCAAGATCCGCAGCGGCTGGGACGATGCCAGTGTCAACTACGCCGAGGTGGGACGGATGCTCCAGGAGCTGGGTTGTATCTGGGTGACCCTGCACAGCCGCACACGCGCTCAGAAGTTCACCGGCGAGGCCAACTGGGATCACATCGCCCAGCTGGTGGATGCCCTCGACATCCCGGTGATCGGCAACGGCGACGTGGTGGACGGCGCCTCCTACGCCGACCTGGTGGAGCATACCGGCTGCCACGCAGTCATGATCGGACGGGGTGCCATCGGCAACCCCTGGATCTTCCGTGAGATGGTCGCCGCCGAGCGCGGCGAGCCTTACACGCCGCCGGATTTCGGGGAGATGTGCGAGGTGACCATCCGTCACATCAAGGGCGAGACTGCCCGCAAGGGTGAACGTACAGGTTGTCTCCAGGTACGCAAGCACATCGCCCGTTGCTTCCGGAACCGCCCCGGCGCCGGTGCCCTGCGCAGACAGCTCTTCTCTCACGAGACGAGCGATGGCATGGTCACCGTTCTCGAGGAAGCCGTGGCCGCGTGGAGGGTCGGAACGCAGCCCCTGAAGGAGACAGGATGACGCGACCTGCGGAGACGAAGTGCGTGGTCGGAACAGACCGAAATGCGCAGCCGATCTCGAAGTTCAGCCTGATCTCGATACTGCTGCTGTCGCTATTGCTGTTGTCGCTACTGCTGTGCGGCGGTGGGTGTGGCAAGAAGGTCATCAAGGACGACGACTGGGTCCGACTCCCCGACGACCAGCCCAAAAACATCACTCACGAGGTGGCCGTGGGCGAGTCCCTCACCATGATCGCGGACAACTACTACGGCGATCCGACCCTGGCCGACAGGATCGCCGCGGAGAACGGTCTCCAGGACCCGGACCGGCTGGTGGCCGGATCACTGCTCATGCTCCAGTTCAGCCAGCAGGAGTGGCTGGTGGCCCAGAAGCGTTCAGCCGCCATGCGGCCCTACAACAGGGGTGTGGACCTCATGACCCAGGGCGACCTCACCGGTGCTGAAAGGGAATTCCGCCTCGCCCTGGAGATGGCGCCTCGGTTCGTGAACGCACGCTACAATCTGGCCCTGGTGCTGATCAAGCGCGGCCAGCTGGAGCAGGCGCAACGGATCCTGGCGGACCTTCTGAGCGAGCGTCCCACCGAGACCGATTTCCTCTTTGCCCATGGACACGTCCAGTTCCTGCAAACCCAGTTCGAGGCGGCGTCTCAGACCTTCCGTTCCGTGCTACAGCAGGAGCCGACCCATCGCCGTGCCGCCTTCGGCCTGGCCCGCTCGCTGCAGGAGGGTGATCACCGCGCCGAGGCCGAGGCGGCCTGGGAATCCTACCTGGCGCTGGACAGCAACTCGGCCTGGGCCGACGAGGCGCGCCGGCATCTGCAAGAATTGCAGGATGAGTGAGGCAGGAGGCAAGGGTGGGGTGACGAAAGGGAAAGACACCCTGCTCGAGTTGCGGAACTGGTCCCTCGTTCGCGATACCCCCGCCGGACCCATCACCCTCCTGCGCGACATCGACCTGGACATCCAGTGTGGCGAATGTATCGGTATCCTGGGCGCCAACGGTATTGTCGGCGGCGGTATAGCTGAGTCCAAATCGCTCCGGCATCGAAAAGTCCAACTGGATCGTCCCCAATTGCCACGACCGGTTCAGGCAGTCGCTAATGTGGAAATCAATCTTCGGTCCGTAAAACGCCCCGTCGCCTTCGTTGATCTGATAATCCATCTGCTTCTGCTCGAGCGCACCCTTGAGTGCATTCGTCGCTGTTTCCCAGACCTCGTCGGAACCGATATGCTTTTCGGGCTGGGTGGATAACTCAACATGATAATCCTCGAACCCGAACGCGG
>CBDURX010000520.1:0-2478 GCA_965369485.1 uncultured bacterium
GGCGCCGACCAGACCTTCACACGGATCGGTGTGGGGGACATCGGCGGCAAGGCCGCGGGACTTTTGGACGTCCGTCAGCAGGTCCTGGCACAACTCGATCCGGCCGAGTTCCCTCAATTCGAGGTCGTCGTTCCCACGCTCACCGTTCTCGGTGCCGATCTCTTCGATACCTACCTGGCCCAAAACACTCTCGAACCGGTGGCGCTATCGGACCAGCCGGATGACCGTATCGCCCACGCCTTCCAGCGCGCCGTGCTCCCCGCCCAGTACCTGGGGGATCTGCGGGCGCTCGCCGTCCAGGTGCAGAGGCCGCTGGCGGTGCGATCTTCGAGTCTGCTCGAAGACGCCCTCGACCACCCTTTTGCCGGGGTCTACGCCACCAAGATGATCCCCAACAACGAAGTCGACATCGATTCACGCTTTCAACGGTTGGTGGAGGCCATCAAGTTCGTGTACGCCTCCACGTTTTTTCATCAGGCCAAGAGTTACGCCGAATCCATCGCGAAGGAGATAACGGACGAAAAGATGGCGGTCATCATCCAGGAGGTCGTGGGCGAACGGTACGACGAAAGGTTCTATCCCCACATCTCCGGTGTGGCGCGCTCATACAATTACTACCCCACCGGGCACGCCCGGCCCGAGGACGGGGTCGTGAGCCTGGCCCTGGGCTTGGGCAAGCAGATCGTCGACGGCGGCATGTGTTGGAGTTATTCACCGGCTTATCCTCAGGCTCCACCCCCTTACGGGAACGTGGGTGAATGCCTCCGCAACAGCCAGACCGAATTCTGGGCGGTGAACATGGGCCGGCCGCCGTTGCCCGATCCCATCCAGGAAACGGAGTACCTGTTGCGACTGGGGCTGACCCAGGCCGAAGCCGACAAGAACCTGGACATGCTGGCCTCCACTTACGACGTGCGCTCTGACCGCTTGCGGCCGGGGCTGTACGGCCAAGGTCCCCGCCTCCTGAATTTCGCCCCGCTACTGCAAACGGAAGTATTACCCTTCAATGGACTGATCCGGAGGTTGCTGGCGCAGGCCGAGGAGGTCACGGGGTCGCCTGTGGAGATCGAGTTCGCCCTGACCCTGAAGCGTGGTCAGCCGACCGCGGGACAGGGCGACGACACTCCCGCCCGGTTCGGGTTCCTGCAGATGCGACCCATGGTGGTGTCTGACCAGGAGGTCGAGATCCAGACCGCCGAGCTGACTGCGGACAATGTACTGCTGGCCTCGGAAAATGTGCTCGGCAACGGCACCCGGGACGACATACAAGACATCGTGTTCCTGAAGCCGGACGTTTTCGACGCGGGACAGACCATGGCCATGGCGGCCGA
The DNA here is from genome assembly GCA_965369485.1 of uncultured bacterium. GTDB lineage: Bacteria > Krumholzibacteriota > Krumholzibacteriia > LZORAL124-64-63 > LZORAL124-64-63 > CBDURX01. The sequence continues at coordinate 1,332 of CBDURX010000520.1, forward strand.
ACTGGAGGAGATCAACAGGTCTCTCGTCGCCGAGGAGAGGCATTGTATCCTGATCGGGTTCGGGCGCTGGGGCAGCTCGGACCGCTGGCTGGGCGTGCCGGTGGAGTGGGGACAGATAAGCGCCACCCGTGTCATCGTCGAATCCACTCTGCCGGAAATGAATCCGGATCTGAGCCAGGGTTCACACTTCTTCCACAACATGCTGAGTTTTCGGGTTCTCTATCTATCCCTCAAGCACATGAGCCAGTACAATGTGGATTGGGATTGGTTGAATCAGCAACCGACACTGGCCGAGACGTGCTTTGCCAAGCACGTCCGCTGCAGGGAACCACTGGCTATCCGAGTCGACGGTCGCCGGGGACGGGGAGTCATCAGCCGTGTCTAAACACGACCATTCCGCCGAAAAACTCCTGGCATCTTTGCGTGAAAGAGCCAAGGAGCTGAACTGCCTCTATGAAGTTGAGAAATTGTTGAACGATACCGCCCGTCCTCGTGACGAGGTCTTGCAGGACATCGTCAGGGTGATAGTCCCCGGCTGGCAATACCCCGGGGTGTGCGAGGCAACCCTCGTCCTCGAGGGGAAACGGTTCACCTCTGCGGACTTCACCGAGACCGAGTGGGTCCTGAGTCAGAAGGTCGTTCTGCAAGGCGAAGAGGTAGGGGAGCTGCGCGTCTACTACACCGAGTTACGACCACCCGAGGACCAGGGCCCCTTCTTGCAGGAAGAGGTGCGTCTGGTACGGAGCCTCGCCAACCGTCTCGCCCAGTTCGTCCTGTTCCAGCGCTGGGAAGTCAGGCAAGCCCAGTTCTCGGAAGGGGGAGATGGTGAAGCGGGCGCCGCACCCCGCGGGTGGCGGGTGGCCATCGACCTGTTGCGTGACTCGGACAAGAGCCTCTACCTGCGCGTGGCCCGTAAACTGCTCAATCATCTCTGCTCCGTCGGGGTTCCCGAAGCTCAAGCTTTGCTGCAAGAGGTGGATGCATCAGGGGATCCGGATTTCTTGCACACTGCCGAGACGAACGTCCCGGAAGCGAAGCGCCAGCGAGACGACACCCTCCTGCTGGGCGACGCCCTCTACGATCTGGCGGCCCTGCACTTGAGCGCCAACGAGATCCTGCAAAGGGTCCAGCGGTGGATCCAGGAGGA
>CBDURX010000521.1:0-2464 GCA_965369485.1 uncultured bacterium
GAGCGCTACCACGGCCATCTGAAGCGGGCGACCGTGGAATTGGCCCGTGAGTGGCGCAGCGATCGTATCTTGCGTCGGCTGGAGGCGATGCTGCTGGTGATGGACCGCAAGGATCTATTCGTCGTCTCGGGCAACGGGGACGTTTTCGCCGCGGACGACAACGTGGTAGCCATCGGCTCTGGCGCCGGCTACGCATTGGCGGCTGCACGGGCCATGAGCCGGCATAGCGAATTGAACGCCGAGCAAATATGCCGCGAGGCTTTGCAGTTGGCTGGAGACATCTGCATTTACACCAACGACAGGCTCACTATCCTGACGTTCGAGGAGGAGGGGGAGGACGATGCGGATCGTATCGCCGAATAGGGCGGAAAGCTGGTCTTGCAGTTCCATCGTTCGCCAGCTCGACCGCTACATCATAGGGCAGGACAAGGCCAAACGTGCCGTCGCCATTGCCCTGCGCAACCGCTGGCGGCGATTGCAGATCCCCGAGGATATCCGGCAGGAGGTGCTCCCCAACAATATCATCATGATCGGTCCCACGGGTGTCGGCAAGACGGAGATCGCTCGCAGGCTCTCCCAGATCGCGGGCCTGCCGTTCCTGAAGGTCGAGGCGACAAAGTTCACCGAGAAAGGATATGTGGGCCGGGATGTGGATTCCATGGTGCGGGACCTGGTGGAAAACGCCATTGCCGTGGTGCGCAAGCGGGAAGAGGGTAATTTCCATGAGGAAGTCGACACGGCCGTCGAGGAGAAACTCATCGATCTGCTGTTCCCCCCCCTCGCCGTTGGTGACGACCCCGAGCGCGAGCAACGCTGGCAGCGCAGCCGGGAGAAGATCCGCCAACAGCTGCGCGACGGCGTCCTGGAAGAGCGGGATGTGACGGTGACCACGGAGCAAGCTCGGGTCCCTATCGCCAACATTTTCACCTCTGCAGGGGAAGAGTTCGACGCTTCCTTCGGCGAGAGCCTCAAGAATCTCTTCCCGAAACAGAAAACCACAAAGATCATGTCGGTCTCCCAGGCACGGCGGGTGGTCGGTGACCAGGAGGTCGACAAGCGGCTCGACATGGATCAGGTTGTACAGGAAGCTATCGATCTGGCTGAACAGGGTGGTATCATTTTCCTGGACGAGATCGACAAGATCGCCAGCAAGGGCAGCGGTGGCCATGGCCCCGATGTCAGTCGCGAAGGGGTCCAGCGTGACCTGCTGCCCATTGTCGAGGGATCTACCGTGAGCACCAAATACGGACCGGTGCATACCGACCACGTACTGTTTCTGGCCGCCGGCGCCTTCCACATGAGCAAACCCAGCGATCTCATACCGGAGCTGCAGGGTCGCTTTCCCATCCGCGTGGAGCTGAACAGCTTGTCCGAGGAGCACTTCGTACAGATCCTGAAGGAGACCGACAGCTCTCTCCTCAAGCAGTACACTGCTCTGCTGAAGGTCGACGGCTGCTTCCTGGAATTCACCGACGGAGCCATCGCGGAGATGGCCCACATGGCCGCGGAATTGAACAAGAGAATGGAGAACATCGGGGCGAGGCGGTTGCAAACCATCATGGCCCAGCTGCTGGACGATTTGCTGTTCGCCGCGCCCGAGGGCCAGAGCGGCGAGGTTAAGGTGGATCGCCAGTTCGTCACAGAACGGCTCGCGGACATCATCGAAGACGAAGATCTGAGTCGTTACATTTTATGAGGTCCGTCCGCAATTCCTGTACCGGGTTAACATTCCACTCGAAGAAGGAGTAGAAATGGCCTTGAGTACAAAGGACTTCCTTGCAATCGACCAGCACACCAGCCAGGACCTCCACAAGATCCTGGACCTGGCCCGGGAGCAGAAGCAGCTGGCGCGGGAGTTCCGCTTGCCGCCCAGTCATCCAGGCCGGGTGTTGGCCTGTGTCTTCGCCAAGCCGAGTTTGCGCACCCGTGTCAGCTTCGAGGTGGCCATACGACAGCTCGGAGGCACTTCTCTCTACATCACCGACCAGGAAATCGGCCTGGGCAAGCGTGAGGCGGTCTGTGACATCGCCCAGGTACTGAGCCGGTTGGTCAGCGGTATCATGATCCGTACTTTCAACCAGACGGATGTGGACCAGCTCGCCGCGTTCGCCACCGTCCCGGTCATCAACGGGTTGACCGACCTCCTGCACCCCTGCCAGGTGATGGCGGACATCATGACCATTGCCGAACGGCTCGGCACCATCGAGGGCAAGACGGTGGTCATGGTCGGCGACGGCAACAACCTGGCCAACAGCTGGCTCAACGCCACAACCCGCTTTCCTTTCAATTTCATACTGGCCTGTCCCGAGGGCTACGAACCGGATGAGGACATCGTGAACAAGAGCGAGGCTCTGGGCGGTTCGTTCATGATCACCCACGACCCGCACGAAGCCGTTGAATCCGCTCACGTGATTTACGGAGACGCCTGGACCAGCATGGGGCAGGAAGCCGAGGCGGCCAAGAG
>CBDURX010000522.1:0-2459 GCA_965369485.1 uncultured bacterium
CCCGTTCTTACGATAACGGTAGAGGAGCTGATCTTCTCCTTCTCGCAACGGTATGAGCAAGCGGCCGCCGTCCTTGAGCTGAGTCAGCAGCGACCGGGGCACGTGGCGTGCACTCGCGGTCACGAGGATGGCGTCGAAGGGCGCTTCGGCTGGTAGACCCAGATTCCCATCGGCGGCGTAGATCTGGACGTTGTCACACCCCACCTCCCCCAGGATGCGCCTTGCCCGCTCGGCCAGGGGGGCGATCCTTTCCACGGAGACGACACTGTCAGTCAGACGCGAGAGAACGCCGGCCTGGTACCCCGAACCGGTGCCGACCTCCAGCACCTTTTCGCGTCCCTTCAGCTCCAGCAGAGCCGTCATCAGACCCACCGTGAACGGCTGGCTGATGGTCTGGCCGTACCCGATGGGCAGGGCGCAGGCCAGATAGGCCCGGTGACGCAGCAGGCGCGGCACAAACCTGTGACGCGGCACCTCCCGCATGGCCGCCAGGACGTAACGGTCCTGAATCCCGGCGTCCCGGAGCTGCTCCTTGACCATGATCTGGCGGGCCACCTGGTAGTCGCTCATCCGCTACTGCCCTTCGTGGCCAAAGGGGCGCCCCGCTGTTCGAGGCGGCTCATCTGGCCCAGGAGCTTCTCGTGGGTCAGGTCGATGTCCAAGGGTGTCAGGGCGACGTATCCTGCCTGGATCACAGCGAAATCGGTGTCCGGATCGTCGTCCCAGGTGGGGCCGCTGCCGCCGATCCACAGGTAAGGCCGGCCGCGAGGGTCGGTGTGGTCAGTGATGACGTCGTGGTAGACGCGCGAGCCGAGGCGCACCACACGCAGCCCCTTGATGCTGTCGGGTGGTCCCTCGGGGATGTTGATGTTCAACAGGGCGCCCTTGGTGAGAGGAAAATCCAGGATTATCGGTAGCCACTGGCGCACGACAGCAGCCGCCCCGCTGAAATCGGTGGGGTGCCAGGTGGCGAGGCTGAAAGCGTAGCTGGGTATGCCGAGGATCGCCCCCTCCATGGCCGCCGCCACCGTGCCCGAGTAGGTGACGTCCTCACCCATGTTGGGCCCATGGTTGATGCCGCTGAGAACGAAGTCGGGCGGGTCGTGCTTGAGAATCTTCTCCACGGCCACCAGGACCGTGTCGGTGGGTGTGCCGGTCACGGCGTAGCGGTTCCCATCCATCTCGATCACGCGCAAGGGGACGGTCAGGGTCAGGGAGTGACTCGAGGCGCTCTGCTGGTCCGAGGGTGCCACCACGGTCACCCGGTAGTTTCCCAGGGCCGTGGTGGCTTCTTGGAGCACTGCGATACCGTGGGCGCCGATGCCGTCGTCGTTGGTGATAAGGATGTGCTTCTGGCTCATGGTGAGATGTCCCTGTGGTTCGGTTGTTGTTTCACGGCCGTGACTCTGGCTGAGTTCGGTGTCGGACTCCTAGCCTGTTCAACGCTTGCGGTCCAGCATCAGCATGGAGACCAGGCGGAAGAATCGCCCCGTGTCCAAAAGCGGGCGTATGGAGCTGACTTGCTCTCCGTAGACGGTGCTGATGGGCACGGAGCCGATCTTGCACCCCTTCCAGGCCAGCCGGACCAGGATCTCCGATTCGGTGTCGTAGCGCTGCGTGCGCAGTCGTAGTCCAGCCAAGCAGGCCGTCCTGAAGAGTCGGTACCCACTCTGGGAGTCTGGTATTCTACACCCTGCCAGGTTACTGATCACGCTCGAAGTGAACTTATTCGTAGCCTTCCTGATCCATGGCATATCCCTGGTATCAGCCATGCGCGTGCCCACCACCACGTCCCAGTCCCGCTCCCGGGCTGTGCTCAGGAAGCTTGCCATCTCCACCGGCAGGTGCTGGCCGTCGGCGTCCATGGTGAAAACCCACTCGAGGCTTTCCTCGAGAGCCCATTGATGACCACTGTCCAGGGCGACACCTTTGCCCTGGTTCTGGGGGTGTTGGATGACCTCGGCATCGGCTGCCTCGGCCACCTCACCCGTGCCATCGCTGCTGCCGTCGTCCACTACCAGGATCCGGAAGTCCGGGTGCAGCCGGTGGATCTCACCGAGCAGATCGGGCAGATAGGGCGCCGCGTTCAGGGCCGGGATGATGACACCGACGGACATTGCTGGCAACCTGCGTTGAAGAATAAAAATAACGGGCTACAGGGATGCAACCCGACTTTATCGAAGGCCACTACTCTGTTGGTCGGGGCGCCGAGATTTGAACTCGGGACCCCTTGCCCCCCATGCAAGTGCGCTACCGGACTGCGCCACGCCCCGACCCTCAGAGTATCTACGGCACCGGTTGGGGGTTCTCCGGCGCGCGCCACAATCTAATACCGCCCTCACTGCGCGACAAGTGGCAATCGGCCCTGGTGCGTCCGCTCAGCCCTTGGCTTCGCGTTTCTTCAGCGGTGCTTCAGCCTCCGCCTGCTCATCGCCGGCAGCCGGAACGATATCGCGGAC
>CBDURX010000523.1:0-2458 GCA_965369485.1 uncultured bacterium
GACGCAGGTATCCCTTGCGCGTGGCCTCCACCACGCAGTGCTCGTAGGCGCGTTTGAACGTGACCTCGTCCAACCAGGAAGGCAACTCGGCATAGCAGATGATGGTCCCGGTGTCCTGACAGAGGGGCTGAGACTTGTCCTTGGCCAGCTTGATGTTGTCCAGGATCACTTCCAGGGCATATTTGGCAGTCGAGCCCTTCCGTTCCTTCTTGTACCCCTTCTCCAGGATCCGGATCACGTCGAAAGGCAATTCGGACGAAGTGCGACGAATCAGCTCGAGAAGGTTCTTCTGCAGGACCTTGACTTCCATTTCGGCTCCTTTGTCAAGGTATCTTGTGAAAACCCGGGTTTCCCAAGGCCCCCCTCCCTCACCGCGGGCATGAAGAGACGAGCCGGCTCTCTGGACCAGGCGGATATTAGCGGCAAGGACAGTCGAGGTCAAAGGACATCCTTGTCCGGATTATTGAATCGCTTCGCGATCCCGCTAACACACCGATCCACAAGGCGGTGGCGAGGGAGGAGCTTGTCGGCAGACGCACGGCCATGCTACTGTCTCACATTCGCATTACAAAAGGCTAATTCAGTGTACGAGAGGACAATTTATTGGGTATTGCTTCGAAATTGTGTCAGCTCGACCGGCGGGCTGAAGGAGATCATAACCCATGAAGTACCTGATTTTGGGTGCGGGACTGCAGGGCACGGCCATCGCCTTCGACCTGCTACGGCACGCCGCCGGGACCACCATGCTGACCGTCGTTGACCAGGACCGCGAGGCCCTGGACCGCCTGGAAGCCCGACTGAACGACACGCGTCTGCACTGTGTGGCGGGTGACGCTACCGACGAACTGCTCCTGGCCCCGCTCTGGGAGGGAGTCAACACGGCCATCAGCGCGGTCAACTACTGGCACAACTATCCACTGGCCGTACAAGCGGTGGCTCACCGTGCTCACTTCGTGGACCTGGGTGGTAACCACGACGTGGTCGACCGGGAATTCTCTCTGGACGCGGAAGCGCGGCGGCAGGGTGTGACCATCATCCCAGACTGTGGCCTGGCACCGGGCATGGTCAACATCCTGGCCCATCACCTGCACGGCAGCTTCGACGAGGTGGAGAATCTACGTCTCCGCGTGGGCGGTCTACCGTTGCAACCCCGGCCGCCATTGAATTACCAGTTGGTGTTCGCCGTACAGGGATTGATCAACGAGTACTGCGAACCGTGTCAGGTAGTGCGTGATGGTGAACTGCAGAGTGTGTCGGCACTGAGCGAGCTGGAGAGTGTGCGCTTCCCCGCACCGTTCGGTGAGCTCGAGGCTTTCCAAACCTCCGGTGGCTGTTCTACTCTCCCCCGTACGCTGCAGGGCAAGGTCCGTAACCTGGACTACAAGACCATCCGCTACCGGGGCCACTGCGAGAAGTGCCGGTTGCTGTTGGACCTGGGGCTCACCGGTTCGGAACCGGTGCGGCTGAGGAATATGGAGATCGTACCGCGGGAGTTCCTGGGTATGATGCTCGAGAAGAGTCTCGGTTTCGCCGAGGAGGACGTGACCCTGGTACTGATCGAGGCGGAGGGCAAGAGCGGCGGCACTTACATCCGTCGCAGCATTCGCATTATCGATCATGGTGATCGCAAGAACGGCATCTCCGCCATGATGCGCACGACAGGCTATCCGGCCGCCATCATCGCCGCCATGCTCGCCGCGGGAGAGATTGCCGCACCGGGAGCCCACCCCCAGGAGCTGGCCGTCCCGGCCGAACGCTTCCTGGCCGAGCTGGACAGGCGTGACATTACACTGCAGTGGAGCGAGGACCCGCTGGCCGGAACGGAGTAGTTGCTCACAGCCGAGGGACAGAGATAACTGTCGCCTCGTTGGGGATACCGGCTGAAAGGGACAACGGCATGGCTGCTACGGAAACAGTGCGTCAAAGAACGGGAAGGATGGCGGGCTGGGGTACCATCGCCATCATAGTGCTCGTACTGCACGTGATGAGCTTCGGTTTCTTCGAGATCGACGACGCTTACATCTCGTTCCGCTACGCCGGCAACTTCCTGGACGGTCACGGCCTACTGTTCAACCCCGGCGATCCCGTGGAGGGATACAGCAACCTGCTGTGGGTTTTGCTGTCGGCGGCGGGGATGGCGGTCGGCCTGGACGCCATGACCTGGGCGCGGATTATGGGGCTGTCGTTCACCTTCGGCATCCTGGCCTTAATGCCGGAGATGTTGAAGCGGCTCGACCGTCGGGTGGCTTGGCTGGGCGGTGCCGGCGCCGTCCTGGCGGCCTGTTGCGGCCCGCTGGCCTGCTGGAGCTTTGCCGGCCTGGAAACGGGTCTTTTCACCTTCCTCACCCTTCTGGCCTGGCGGGCAGCCCTGGACCGACGCGTGCTGGCTACCGGCATGGGAGCTCTGCTGCTGTCCCTGACGCGGCCTGAAGGACTGGCCTTGGGCGCAGCCTTCGTG
>CBDURX010000524.1:0-2458 GCA_965369485.1 uncultured bacterium
CAGACACAATTTCGAAGCCACAACCAATTAATTAAAGAATCTCTGTACCATCAGGGTGATTTCGAAGAGGTTCTGGGTATCGATCTCCAGGTAGTTATAAGGGAACTCCTCGGGCTCCGGGGAGGAAGGCCGGTGTCCTGAGGTGTCCAGGGAGGTTATGGTATCGCGAACCTCTACCCGCAAACCCCACCGGCCATCGAAATCGTGGTGGTAGCCCGCCCCCAGTCGCAGCCCCCATAGAGTCTGATCCAGCTCTCTGGCATTGTCGGCGGTCACCTTGACCAGTGTGCCTCCAGCCAAGAAAAAGGGATAGGAAGGTGTTGAAATCAAGGGACGCTCTATGACCATTCCACCCATGAGAAACGCCAGGCGGTCGTAGAGGAACAACTGCACCGTTTGTCCCACGAGGGCCTCGGCCGTGGCGTCCACCTTGCTATAACTCACGTCGGCACGTAGCCACCAGTGGCCTGCGAATCGGAAGGAAACCGACGCCCCCACCAACAAATCCTCGTCCATGGTGACGACGAATTCCTCGGAGGCGAACAAACTGCCCGCCGGCGTCAGCCAGAAGTGCGGGTTCCCGCTGGTGACATCCACCTTGAACAGATCGCCGCTGGTCATCAGACCCATACCAGCCTGGATGGCCAACCTACCGGAAGACTCGGACATGGTGACGGCAGTGGATACATTGCTGTCGGAGGAAGCGTAACCGATTCCCGGGAAACATGCCGCCAGGCAACCTGCTGCAGCGAGAAAGAGTGCAGTGGCGCGAGACGACCACTGCACTGGATGAGAGCTTTGCTGGTCCATGGGATATTCTCGGCTTCCTTTACGACTGGGATGGGGCCAGCAGCAAGCTTGGTTAGGGTACCGTGTGTCCCTCGAGGGGACAGAAGAATCTACTTGTCGCCCTGTTTTCTCTGCATGAAGTACTGCAGCATGTCGATGGGGACCGGGAAGATTGTCACCGAATTGTTCTCACGTGCGATATCGGTCAAGGTCTGCAGGTATCGCAACTGGATAGTGGCGGGATCGCTGGAGATGATCTTGGCGGCGTCGGCTAGTCTCTGGCTGGCCTGGAACTCGCCATCGGCGTGGATCACCTTGGAGCGCCGCTCCCGCTCGGCTTCAGCCTGCCGCGCCATGGCACGGCGCATTTCCACCGGCAAATCCACGTCCTTGATCTCCACTGTGATGACCTTGATGCCCCAGGGGTCTGTGGCCTTGTCCAAAATCTCCTGGATCTCGATGTTCAGCTTATCCCGATTGGACAGCAGGTCATCCAGTTCCGCCTGGCCGACCACGCTGCGCAGGGTGGTCTGAGCCATCTGCATGGTGGCGAACAGGTAATCCTCCACGTTGACCACGGCGCGGTTCGGTTCGACAACCCGGAAATAGACCACCGCGTTAACCTTGACCGAGACGTTGTCGCGTGTGATGACGTCCTGCGGTGGCACATCCATAGGTATGACCCGCAGGCTCACCTTGACCATGCGATCAATGACGGGTATCAGGATGATCAGCCCCGGCCCCTTGACACTGATGACGCGCCCGAGACGAAATATCACGGCCCGCTCGTATTCCCGCAGGACACGGATGGCGTTGGCCAGAAACAAGAAAACCAAGAAAAGGATCGTTCCCAGAGGTAGGAATGACATTGTCCCCTCCCATGCTGAACCGTCGGTCATGCCAACGGTCCCGCTCTAGGTTACGCCGTCGAATCGTGCCACGGCTCTACCAGCATAACGCGGCCCTGTCTCCCGATCACCTTGACCGATTCACCTGCGGCCACCGGACTGGAGGCGCGGTACTCCCAGATCTCGCCGAGGATCTGCATGCGGCCGTGGAAACGGCCGTCCTCCTCGCCCGCGCTCTTGATGACTTGCCCCACCTCACCGCGCATGGCTTCCAGACCCGAGAAATGACGCTGCCGCTGGGCCGCGAGTCCCAGGCCTACGATCATCAGAAAGAAGACCACGCTGAACCCGACCACCGGCATGATCACCCTCACCGGAAGGCTGCCGAACGGATTACCGGGGTCGAACATGAGCAACGAACCAAGCACGAGAGAAATCACGCCGCCGATGGTCAACGCCCCGTAACTCGTCACCTTGATCTCCAGCAACAGCATTATCAAACCCACCAGAATCAGCATGACGCCCACGTAATTGACAGGCAGGCTCTGGAAGGCCAAGAAGGCCACCAGCAAACAGATGGCACCGACGATGCCGGGCAGCAGGGAACCGGGGTTGCTCAGTTCGAAGAACAGGCCGTAAAAACCCAGCATCAGCAGTATATAGGCAACGGTCGGGTCGGTGATCCGTTGCAGGAAGCGTCCCCGCCAGTTCATGGGACGCTGCTCGATGACACCATTGGCGGTGCAGATGGTCCAGTCCGCCTCGCCGGCCACCGCGTGGCCGTCCGCTTGGGCCAGCAGGTTGTCAAGATCCTCGGCCAC
>CBDURX010000525.1:0-2456 GCA_965369485.1 uncultured bacterium
GCACCTCCCACTGCGGGCTGTTCTGCAGCCGGCGGAAGATCAGCTCCACCTCGGTGCCGATCTTCACCTCGTCCGGCGGCGCCTCGGCCACCATGCAGGTCAAGCGTACATTGTTCTCCAATTCCACGATGGCCACCACGTACGGCTTCTGCTCCTCGAACTGGACCGGTGGGATCCAGATGGTGGTGTAGGTTAATACCTTGCCGCGTCGTGGCAGGTTGACCGTCTCGAAATCCTCTCCCCCGCACTCCTTACAGACAACGCGCGGCGGGAAGTGGACCTTACCACACCCCTGGCACTTGGCGGCCTCGAGGCGGTAACGTTGGGGTTTTTCCCGGTGATAGCGCGGACTGATCATGAGACTACCTCCAGGATGTGCACCGTGGCGCTCCCGCCGGAACCGCCCATGTTCTGGGCCATGCCCAGGCGTGGGTTTGTAAGTTGCCGGTCACCTGCCTGGCCCGTCAGCTGCCAGTAAACCTCGCAGATCTGTGCCACGCCCGTGGCCCCCACAGGGTGACCCTTGCTCTTCAGACCGCCGGAGGTGTTGATGGGCTTCTCACCGTCCAGGGCCGTCAGGCCGTCGGCCGCTGCGGGGCCGCCGTGGCCGCGCTCGAAGAAACCCAGCTCTTCCGTGCAACAGATCTCGGCGATGGTGAAACAGTCGTGCACCTCGGCGAAGTCGATGTCCTTGGGTCCCACGCCGGCCTGGTTGTAAGCCAGTCGTGCCGCCTTGCCCACGGCGGGAATGGCCGCCAGGTCTTCGCGGTCATGCAGCGCGATGGTGTCGGTGGCGTGCCCCGAGCCGCAGATCTTGACAATCGGCTTGCCCAATTTCTTGGCCACCTCCACGGGGCAGAGAAGAACGGCAGCGGCACCGTCGGTCACCGGCGAACAGTCTAACAACCCCAACGGCTCCGCCACCCGCACGGCATTCAACACGGTCTCGACCGTGATCTCCATGGGGAACTGGGCATAACGGTTCTTGGCACCGTTACGGTGACTCTTGACCGCGACGGCCGCCATTTGTTCCGGGGTGGTGCCGTACTTGTGCATGTGGGCATGGGCGATCATGGCGTACAGGCCCGGGAACGTCACCCCGTTGTAGACCTCGTACTCCTGGTCGGCCGCCGTGGCCAGACAATAGGTGGCGTCGGCGCCGTCGTTCATCTTCTCCACACCGCCGGCCAGCACGAAGTCGCTGGCGCCACTGGCCACTTCCAGGTAGGCGGCCCGGAAGGCGGCCCCGCCCGAGGCGCAGGCCGACTCCACTCGTGTGGCGGCGATGGGATTCAACCCCGCATAGTCGCAGAGGATCGAGGCCAGGTGCTCCTGGGCCACGAACAGGCCGCTGCTCATGCAACCGATGTAGGCCGACTGGATCTGTTTCTTGTCTATACCTGCGTCCTTGACACAAGCCAGCGTGGCCTCGGCGAAGAGATCGCGCAAGGGGGTCTCCCACAGCTCGCCGAACTTGGTCAAGCCAACTCCAATGACAGCTACGTCTCTCATGGTCCCCCCTTTCCTAGGTCTGGTTCATGCGGATCTTGCCGCGGTAAGCCACGTACTTGCCGTAGTCGAGATATATGCGCCGGTCGGCCAGCTGGTCGCGAGTCGCCGGGGCCAGCTTCTGAATCTGCGACAGCCGGTCGGTGGCCCGGAAGACGAAGGAGTCCGATCCGGCGCCGCTGCCGAAGGAGGTCACCAGGATGTGATCGCCCGGTGCGGCGACGTCCAGACAGGCGGCCAGACCGGTGGGCGACGAACCGCTGTAGGTGTTGCCCATGAGGTTCACCACCCAGCCCTGTTCGATCTGCTCCTTCTTGAACCCGGTCATCTTGCCGGCCCGCAGCGGGAACTTGCCGTTGGGCATGTGGAAGACGGCGAAGCGGAAGTCCTCCGGCTTCATGCCGCTCCTCTGCAGAATGCCCTTGGTGGCATTGACCACGTGGTGGAAGTAGGCAGGCTCGCCGGTGAAGCGGCCGGCGTGGCGCGGGTAGAACTCCCCCTCCCGCCGCCAGAAGTCCGGCGTGTCCGAGGTGAACGAGTATGTGTGCAGGATCTCGGCGGCGACCTTCTCGGCGCCCATGATGAAGGCCGCACCGCCGGCCGAGGCGGTGTACTCCAGGGCGTCGCCGGGCGCGCCCTGGCTGGTGTCGGCGCCGATACCGAGGGCGTACTTCATCTCGCCGGCCTTGACGTGGGAATAGGCCACGTACATGGCCTCGGTACCCGCCTTGCAGGCGAACTCGTAGTCGGCCACGTGGCAGTCGGGACCGATGCCGAGGGCGTCGATCAGGATCGTACCGGACGGTTTCACAGCGTAGGGGTGGCTTTCCGACCCGATGTAGCAGGCACCGATCTCCTGAGGGTCGATGCCGGCACGCTGCAAGGCGTAACGGGCCGCGGCCACGCTGATGGTGATGGTATCCTCGTCAGGGCCAGGGACCGTCTTC
>CBDURX010000526.1:0-2448 GCA_965369485.1 uncultured bacterium
AACGGACTGGCTCTCTATTTCGCCCGGCCGTTGAGCCTGGTCGACTACATTGTCGGCAAGGCGCTTGTCATCATCTTCTACTATTTCATGGTGACCCTATTCCCGGTCTATGCTCTGGCGATCTTCGGCTACCTGGTAACCGCCGGCGCCACGGGTTTGCAGATGCTGTTGTTGATTCCGCTACGCGCCACACTTTTCTGCACTGTGACCGGGATCAGCCTCAGCCTGATCCTCTTGGCGCTGTCGTCTCTCGGCCGGCGCGCCGTGTTCATCACGGTGGGTTGGGTCCTGATCTACCTGGGGTCGGAACAGGCCGCCAACCTCCTGACCCTGCTCGGCCGCCAGTGGCTGCGGATCATCGATTTTCCGGCCCAGTATTTCCAGGCCGGGGCCTTCCTCTTCGGCGCCGACCCTCCACACTCCCTCTCACCGTGGGCTAGCCTTCTGATCCTGGTGATCTATACACTGCTCGCCTGCTGGGTCTTGAAGCAGCGGATACGTCCGGTGGAGGTGGTGTCGTGACGACGGACCGTGTCGCGACGGAGAGTCCGCCCAGCTTGCAGGCCAACCGGGTCAGCAAGTGGTTCGGCGAGGTCATCGCTGTCAACGACTGCAGCCTGGCGGTGGGGCCCGGCGTGACCGGCCTGCTGGGTTTGAACGGTGCCGGCAAGACGACCCTGTTCAAGCTCCTGAGCGGTTTGATAGAGGCCAGCCAGGGCGAGGTCCTGCTCCGGGGACGCCGCCTGCGCAGGGAGGTAGGGTTGTTTCGCAGCCTCGGATTCTGCCCCGAGAGTGATGCCCTGCCCGACTGGCTCACCGGCAACGAGTTCGTGGCTCTCATGTTGCGGCTGATGGGGTTCTCGGGCGCCGAGATCAAGGTGCGGACCCTCCGCACCCTCCAGATGCTGCGGCTGGATCAAGCTGGCGACAAACGCATCGGCTCCTACTCCAAGGGCATGCGGCAGAAGATCAAGCTGGCCCAGGCGTTGGCTCACGAGCCGGAGATCGTCTTCATGGACGAACCACTGAACGGAATGGATCCGGTCTCCCGGCGCGAGATCATCGAACTGGTGGAGAAGATGGGCGCCGACGGCAAGACCGTCCTGGTGTCCAGCCACATCCTGCCCGAGATAGAGGCCATGACCCACTCCATCATCCTGATCCACCACGGCAAGGTGCTGGCCGAAGGCGACGTGACCGAGATCCGGGACAAGATCCACGACCACCCCACCATTGTCGCCTTGACCTCGACGGAACCGCGCCGGCTGGCAGCTTTTCTGGCGGGACAGGACCTGGTGGTTGGGGTGGAGCTGGACGAGGAGGGCCGCGTCGTCGCGCGCACGGACCACGCCGTGGATTTCTACCGGAAACTGCCCGGCTGGCTGCGCGAAAACGACTTGCCGGTAGACGAACTGCAGACCCTCGACGACACCCTTCAGGCGGTCTTCGACTACCTGGTGGGAGACTGAACCGCGTAACCGAAAGGAACGGCCCGGTGACCACGGCCGACACGAACGGTAATTCCGCTCTCGGCGGCGCGGAACGGACAATCCCCACCGTGTCCGCGGTATTCTGGATCGGACTGTTTTCCTTCCGGGAAATGGTGCGCAGACGCCGCCTGATCTTCCTGAGCCTCGTTTTCATGCTGCCGGTGCTGGCCACGCTGATGTGGAGGCTCTTAGATAAGGAAGGACTCATCTCCTCCGCTCTCTGGATGGCCAACCTGGGAGGTGTGGTCTACGTTCACTTCCTGGTGACCCTCGTCTCGTTGGCAGTGGGCCTCTCGGCCATCGGCGAACAGGTCGCCGAGGGAACCATCATCTACTACTGGACACGCCCCCTGGAGCGCGTCGCCATCTATCTCGGCCGCCTCCTGGCGGCGCAGATGGTCGCCTCCGCGTTGCTGGTCGGATCCCTGGCCCTCTGCTTCCTGGTCATCGTCGCTGGGGACATGGGTGTGCTCAGCCTGAGCTTCTTGAAATTGTACGTGGGCCACTGTCTGGTGGTGGTGCTGGGGGCCTTCGTCTACACGGCGATCTTCGCCTGTCTGGGTACCGGTCTAAGCAAGCCGATGCTGCCGGCCGTGTTGTTCGGCTTCGGCTGGGAGAGCATCAGCGGGCACGTTCCCCTGCGGATCCAGGAGCTGACCGTTGTGTTCCACCTGCGCAATCTGATCCGCAACAGTGAACAGGGCAGTCGCACCGTCCCGAACCTGCTCATGGAGTTGAAGCAGGCTTTGCTCGGCGGCCAGAGTGTGCCGGAGTGGCAATCATTCCTGACCCTGCTGTCGATCCTGGTGGTGACCACCTTGCTGGGGATCTGGCTGCTGCGTCGCAAGGAGATCTTCCGCTGATGGCCACTTTACCCCTCAGTTTCTTTGCCCGCCCGACCTTGCGGGTGGCCCGCGACCTGGTGGGGAGTGTACTCACCGCCGGCGTGAACGGAGTG
>CBDURX010000527.1:0-2426 GCA_965369485.1 uncultured bacterium
TGCAGCTCGACGACGGCCGCGGCGTCCACCGGTACTACTTCAACTTCCTCGAGCGGGTGGACTGATCCCTTCTCTCTCAGCGGGATTGCTGGGAAATGATGAAGAACAGGATCACGCTGGCCACGTAGGCGGGGCGCTCCAGCATGACGAAGTGACCCGTCCCCGGGACATGCTTGAAGCTGATGGTGCGGGCCGTGTCGAAGCCCAGCTCGTCCAGACGCGCTCGACTGCGTGCAGGTTCCGGGAACAGGAAATTGCTGCCGATGACGAGGATCGGCACGGTTTGCCTTGGGAGCTCTTCGGACAGGTCGAAATCGAAGCTGCTCAGTAGCAGGGAGACGAAGCTGGCACTGTCCGTACGTAGAGCCTGATCGATGACCCGGTCAGTGATGTCCTGCCGCGCGCTCATGTTCAGGAACTGGGAGGCCACGAAACGGTCGTAGTTATGCACTAATTGGTCGGACACGTACAGCTTCTGCTCCGCGGAGGCGAATTGTTTGGGTGCGACGTCGATGACGATGAGGCGGTTCACATCGGCCGGGTGGTCGAAGGTGTAGCGCATGGCGATCAGGCCACCCAAACTGTGGCCCACCAAGGTCGGGTAAACGATCCGGTTCTCGGCCAGGAACTCGCCCAACAAGCCCGTCACGCTGTCGATGGTGGGATTGGGGACGGGTGGGGTGGTGCCGTGGCCCGGCAGTTCGTACAACCAGACCTTGAAGACACGCTGCAGGAAGGGCGTGACCTCGTCCCAGATCGAGGCGCTGGAGCCCAGGCCGTGGATGAGGACGATTTCCCCCTCGCCGCTCCCTTCCCAGACCGTCGTGTCGGCTTCGTCGGCGCCGGTTGAATCGGCCTGGGCCAGAGCGCCAGCGGGCCACAAGCAACACCAAACTGCAAGGACGAGAGGCAGCTTGCCGGGTCGCGAGTTCAAGAGTCGTCCTCCGTCGCCGCCTCCGGGGGGAGTGTCTCGGGCAGGGTGAAGAGCTCGCCGTCCTGTGCCGCCTGCACCGGACCGTCGTACTGCTGCCCGATGAGCGCGGGCAGATCCAGCAGTGCCGCGGGTGGATAGAGGTGGGTCAGGACCACCCGCCTCGGCCGGGCGGTGCGGCACAGCGCTCCTACCTGGCTGGGGGTCATGTGTCCCGGCGTCGCCAGCTCGTCGGGTGTGCTGCACTCCACCACCAGCAGGTCCGCCCGGTGGCTCGCTTCCTCCAACCCCGAGCAGGGCTCCGTGTCCCCGGAAAAAACGGCGCTGTTACCCTGGCGATCTTCGAAGCGGAAGCAGAGACACACCTGGCTGAAGCGGTCCTGGGGGTGCCGGGCGGCGAAGACCCGTATGCTTGGCGCGTTTGCCGGTGCGTCCGCCGGATCGCCTGTGGACCAGGCCGGACTGCGCTGTTCATCCCAGATGAGCGTCTGCCCGGGGTGGATCTCCTGCACCAGCAGCTCACGCTTGGTCGGTTCCACCCAGGAGCCGTACAGGTCGCGTAGCTTGTCCAGATAGGCCATCGTCCCCGGCGGACCGATCAACTGGAGCGGGCGCGTGGACAGGGTCAGCGGCGAGTGCAGAGCGAACAGGAACGGAGCCAGGTCATTGCAGTGGTCGATGTGCAGATGGCTCAGCATGACGGTATCGATGCCGTCGATGTCACCCGGTCCGTGCCGGGACTGAATGGCACGGATCAGTGCGCCCGGTCCCGGATCCATCAGGATGCCTGCAGACTCTATCTCTACCCAGTAGGCGGCGGCGTTCCGGGTCGGTGTGGGAATGGCGGTGCCAGCACCGAGAATGAGAAAATGGATCATGCCGCTAAAGCAACAAAAACGAGACGGAACGTCAAGCTGGAAAAGGAGTTTAAGGCCATTCCTGGACACCAGCCGAGGCGGGCATTATCATTACCGCCACGCTCGTAACAGTGGTAGTCAAGGAGCCGGCGCTCGCGGCACCGGGTCAGGGTCGTGAGGGGAGAGACATGAGTTTGGTGCAACTGGAAGCGGTAGTGCGGAGTTACCAGCGCCCGACCGTATTACGGTGGTGGCGAATCATCCTCACCATGGGAGTGGTTTGCCTGTTCACGGGTCCGGCCGGGGGCCTGGAAGGAGCCCAGCCAGGTGAACCGGCCGCACCGGACACCACAGCTGAAGGCCAGGGGAAGAGTTACGAGGAGCAGATCGCGGAAATCAACCGCAAGATTCTGGAGAACCCACGTGAGGGGAAACTCTACAACAATCTGGGTGTTCTGTACGCCCAGCATGAAGAGTGGACCTTGGCGCGGGACGCGTTCATCGCCGCCGTCCAGGCCAGTCCCGTGGATGGCGACTTCCACCTGAATCTGGGTCACGTCTTCTTGAAACTCGAGCAGTACGACCTGGCGATTCTCGAGCTGGAGACGTACCAGAAGCTGGACCCACTGGGCGCCTCT
>CBDURX010000528.1:0-2402 GCA_965369485.1 uncultured bacterium
TGCCGATGATCTTTTCCAGGGTGCGGGGCAGCTTGATGGGGATGGTCAGGTTCAGCGACCCCTCCCGTTCACGCTGCTGGCCGGTCCCGCCGCGCACGTCGAGCAAGGCGGTGCGCGAAATGACACGGTCGACACTCCAGCGCCGTTGCTCGGCCAGCCTCAGGTCGTCCACGAACAGCTCGACTTCCTCGGCGTCCACGGGCCGCGGCGGGTAGTAAATGAAACCGCCGGGGAGGGTCTGGGGGGCCTGGAACAGAAAGAAATATTCGGGGTATTTGAACACGGTCGCCACGCCCAGCTGTCCGTTGGCCTCGGCGATGACGACCTGCCTCTGCAGGTTGACATTGAGCCGCCGGTGCATATGCTCGCGAATCGTGGTGGCCAGGTTGGGCGGCATCGCCTGCCGCACCGGGTCGACGCCTTGCGCCAGCAACCTGTGCCGCACGAGCAACCGCTGGACGCCGAGGAGGCGGGGATCATCCGTGGTCTGCAGGACGGGATCGAGGCCAGGCAGCACGAGCGTGCCATAGTCGGGATCGGCCAGCACGGCCCCGGGGACACACAATGTGGCTACCAAACTGCAAAAGAGTAGAACAAGTGGATCCGCGGCTCTTCCCCAAAGCCGTCGGTGAGCACGAAGAGTCATCGGAGATGATGCGAAGCCTCTCAACTCTCGACTCTCCTTGGCGGGGTCAGGTCCCTGGCGCCCCGGCGACAGCGCCGTCTATTCGAACGTTGTCCCGGCTCGCGACCGGGTCTACACTGGGGCGGAAGAAATGTCCGCCCTTGCACGCGGCCGTCCACGAAAGGGGTCAGGCTGACCCCGGGACGGGTCGCTGGAGCAGGCACACCCCTCCGACCTGCGCTCCGGCCTTGAGGCGAGGGTGGGAACTCCGTGGTCGAGGGCCGGCCACCTTTCTGGGTGACCTGGCTGGCGGCTGATTTTTTCACCGGGCCCGAGACACATCGGGCTGGGAGAGTTCGATGTACCTGATTAACAGGCACTTACTGCAGTCTGCTGTGGGACCTTTCGGCTTCGGCCTTTTCGTGATCACGTTCGTCCTGATGATCGATATCCTCTACCGTTACATCGACCTCTTCGTCAGCAAGGGTGTGCCCTTCCTTATGGCCACGGAGGTACTCGCCCTCAGTCTCGGTCACACATTTGCATTATCCGTACCAATGGCAGTGCTGATCAGTGTGTTGATGAGCGTGGGGCAACTTGCAGCCGATCAAGAAATTACAGCCCTGAAGGCCAACGGCATCGGCCTCTATGCTGTGCTGCGGCCCTTGCTGGCTGGCGCCGCCGTCATCACCCTCAGCCTGACGGCCTACAACCATTTCGTCTTCCCTGAATCGAACCACAGGTTGGCGAACCTCATTTACGACATAAACCGTAAAAAACCCATGTTGGAGATCCGTGAGCAGATGTTCACGGAGATGAACGACAAGATGACCATCTTCGTCCGCAAGAAAGACGACCGCACAGGCCGCATCGAAGACATCGCCCTCTTCGAGAAGAAGGAGCCCAACGACCCTTCCCCCCGCCTGACGACGGCGGACTGGGGTATGGTCATTCCGGACCACGAGCACGACGCCATGCTGATCGAGCTGCACGACGGGGAGATCCACGAGCTGCCCGATCGGAAGGATCCGTCCAAGTACCAGGTGATCCGGTTCCGCCGCCACGACCTGTACCTCAAGAATGTGGAAAAGGATTTCCGGGAGTCAGGTCGCACCACCAGGGGTGATCGGGAGATGAATTTACTCGACCTGATGGCGGCCGCCCAGCTCGAGAGGGAGCGACAACACGAGGTGCACGACCACACCGTTCGATTGGAAGAAGACTTGTTGCAACGTCAGTGGAAGCTGTTGGATCCCCAGCAGCGCCTCCATCTTATCGGTCGTGCCGACGGCTACCGCAGCAAGCGCAGTACTCCCTACCGTACGTCCAAGCTGAACGCCACCCGCCAGAAGGTCGAGCTGACGTCGAACCAGTCGCGCTACCAGGAGAAGATACGGCAGAGCTACCACGCCAAGGAGAGCCGATACCTGGTGGAGTTCCACAAGAAGTTCGCCATACCGGTCGCCTGTATGGTTTTCGTCCTGTTGGGCATACCCATGGCCGTCACTACTTCTCGTAGCGGGAAAGGGGTCTCGGTGAGCCTCGCCCTGATCACTTACCTGGTCTACTACCTCTTCCTCGTGGGCGGCGAGAAGCTGGCCGACCGGGGCAAGCTGGACCCGATAATCGCCATGTGGGCGGCCAACATCTTCCTGACCGCCGTCGGGATCCCTCTCTTCGTGAGGACCGTGCGCGAATCGACCTTGTTCCACTTCACGCTCAAACCAAAGCCGGCCGGCAAAGATACCGGTGCAAGACCTGCGGCGCGACGTTCACA
>CBDURX010000529.1:0-2398 GCA_965369485.1 uncultured bacterium
TTCTCCTTTCTCACCCCCCGGGCGCCGTGGCGGCTGCGCTTCGATTTCGAGGAAACCTGGGATCAGGACGGCTACGATTTTTCGCCTCCGGGAGACTCACGCTACGTGGGAGTGGAAAGGAGAGGCGAATCCAAGTTTCGCCGCGGTCGAGGCGCTATCGAGCGGATCCTGTCCGACGACTCCAGCCTGTCCCTGGCACTGGCCACCATACGCAAACACAAGACCAGCCTGCCGGCTTCGGGTCTCGACCACGAGGAGATCTGGGGCGACCACGCAGCGCTGACCTGGCGCGACGGCACGCCTGCCGGTCGTTTCCGGGTCTCTCTCTACTGGAGCGGCCGTGACGTGGAGCGCGATTGGCGCCGCAAGGTGGAAGTGCTGCGGCAGGGGGCTCTTCTGCAGCTGGGTGGCCAGCTGCAACACGAGCGGCTGTTGCAGCTCACCCTGGCCGACTGGCGGGTGGACGACAGTGGTGCGGGAGCCTGGGCCGATGCCGATAGCGGTGCGGTCCATGTCGCGGGTCAGGAAGCCTCTGCCTTGCTGGCACTGCCCTGGCGCATGGGCGGCATCGGCGGACGGTTGACTGCTGCCGGCTGGTGGAACGAGTACGGTGGCTCTCTACTGGGCGGCAGCTTGACCGTCGCTCCCGCCGGCGATCACCGCTGGTGGCGGCTGCAGCTGGAACGTGGCGGCCGCGCCCCTCGCAGTGACGAGCTGTTGACACCCGACCGGTCATTTGTCTCCGATAGTCAATTCGTCTTGCTGCCCAACCGGGACCTGGAACGAGAGGAGACCCTGCGTGCCGGCCTGCTCCTGTCTGGCAGCCTCTGGGGCCTCGATCTTGCAGCGCTGGGTAGCGTGCGCCGTCTGCGTGAAGGCATTGTCTGGACTCCCACCAGCGATGAAAATACGGGGCGTTGGACCAATGATCTGGACATGCTATCCCACACGGTCACGGTGAAGGTTTCCCGTACCGGGCGTGCCTGGGGTTGGCTCCAGCTCGCCCTCGACGCGGCCTGGCGCGGGCACGACATCCGCAGGGGGTCGACCCCGTCCTTGCCGCCGGAACAGTCGGCCGGGGTCGAACTGCTGTGGGAAAAACGTTTCTTCCACGAGGACGGCATCCTCGAACTCGGTTACTGGTTCGGGTACCGCGGCGAAATGACCGATCCGTGGGTCCCTGCCGGTCTCTTCCCGTTGCCGTCGATCTCCCGCCACGACGCCATGTTGGCCTTCAGGCTGGTAGGGGTGGATCTGAACCTGGAACTGCGCAATCTGACTGACCAGAAGCAGCGGCTGTCGGCTGGCGCCCTTTCACCGGGCCGGGAGCTACGCTGGCGCCTCCACTGGAAGTTCTCCTATTGAGCCGGGTCAACCCGGTCCCAGAGGTGACACACGTGACGCGAAGACAGGCATACGGCCTGCTGCTGGTAGCGTTACTGCTGGCGGGCGGCCGCCTGGTACGGCAACACCTGCTCCTGGCCGGTGACACGGCCTGGCGCGACCAACTCTGGCTGGATGGCTTGCTGCCACTCCTACCTGAGGAGGCGGCGGAAGAGGCACTGCCGTGGAAATTGACCACCCCCGTGAACATAAACCGTTGCGCTCCCGAAACACTGCTGGCCCTGCCGGGTGTGGGCCCGGTGTTGGCGGAGAGGATCCTGTCCCTGCGCATGGACGGCGTGCAATTTGCCTCACCGGACGAGTTGCAAATGGTCAAGGGAATCGGACCGAAACTGGCGGCGCGTCTGGCCCCATACCTGTGCTGGCCGGCCGACACGACCCTAACCTCTCTGCCTGCAACCTCTTCTCGCACCGAGCCACACCAGCCCTGATCTTGTTCTCACCCCGCATCAGAATGCTCTCAAGTTGCAATGAGCTGCGTCGATAACCTGATGCAGTCAAGGAACATGTCCGTACGCAACCCACGCAGTGCCTCCGCTCGGCCGGACCGCGTTGCGGCTCGCGCACGGGCGGTGATGGAATACAAGCAGTACGCCATGGAGCCGGACACGGCATGAACGCAACCAAGAACGTGGTCGTTCGGGACAAGATCGCAGGTCGGTTACTCGAGGCCGGCTTGATCACCGAGGAAAATCTGGCCAAGGCCCAGGAGTTCCAGAAGCGGGAAGGCGGGTCTCTCGGCCTGGCTCTGATTCGCACCGGCGCTATCGCGGACACTGCCTACTCGGAGTTCCTGGGCAAGATCTACAACCTGCCGGTGGTTCAGCTGGACCAGGTGGATATATCGCCCGACTGCATCGACCTGATCCCCAGTGACGTCGCGGCCAAGTTCCAGGTGCTGCCGTTGCGGCGCGAGGGACGCGTGTTGACCGTGGCGATGGCCAACCCGAGCAACATCTTCGCCATCGACGACATCAAGTTCATCACCAGCCTC
>CBDURX010000530.1:0-2393 GCA_965369485.1 uncultured bacterium
GTCCTCGTGGGTCATCAAAGACCTCCTTCACGACACACGTATGGCAATGAGGCCCGGGACGGGCCTTGGTTTAAGCCAGGTTCAAGCTCGCCTGAGCCCGCTGCGCGGCCGCTTCCGGCGTCGCTCCCTGCACATCGCACCGGCGCAAATTGCCGCTGCCATCCCCCAGAACCGCCAAGAGCCGGATCCCACCGTCCTGAAGAGTGGCATACGCTCCCAGCGGCAGGTTACAGCCCCCCTCCAACGCCGCCAGCAGGAGTCGCTCGGCCCGGACGCAGAGCGCCGACGGTGAGTGATGGAAGCAAGCGAGGGCCTGGTGAAGTCGTTGCTCCCGCGGATCGGCCTCGTTCTCGAGGCGTGTCTGCACCGCCAGCGCCCCCTGGGCAGGAGCGGGCACGAAGACCATGGGCGGGAACTCGTGGACAAGCAGCGGCCGCGTGTCCAATCCCAGCCGCACGAGCCCGGCCTTGGCCAGCACGACGGCGTCGTACTCACCCGCCACCGCCTTGCGGACCCGCGTCGGCACATTACCGCGCAGATCCCGGATCTCGAGGTCGGGCCGCAGGGCCAGCAACTGGTCCCGCCGCCGGGCCGATCCGGTCCCCACGATCGCAGCGTCGCGCAACGGTAAATCGTGAGCATCGATCCAGGCCTCGGGTCTGACCAGGAGACACTCAGCGACCTCTCCCCGTTCCGGCACCGCGGCAATGGTCAGCCCGGGGGGCGACTCCGTCGGCAAGTCCTTGTGCGAGTGGACTGCGAGGTCGATCTCGCCGCCGAGCAAGGCCGCCTCGATCTCCCTCGTGAAGAACCCCTTGCCCGGCAGGAAGGCCAGGCTGACGTCACTGATCCTGTCCCCGGCGGTCCGTATGATCCGGATCTCCGAGGCGATCGAGGCGTGGTCCTGCAACAGCGCCTGGACGTGGCGGGCCTGCCAGAGCGCCAGATCACTGCCTCGGCTGCCCAGAACGATCATGGGGCGTTACCCTCGCAGTCGGATGGAGCCGTCGACTTCCACACGGCCGAACCAGCCGTGATAAGGCAGACGATAATCCCCCGTCTGGCAAGACGCCAATAATGAGGAAAGGAGGCAGTCGCCGGGTCAGGCTTCCTCTTCCTTTTCCCACAGATCTGCGCCGAGGGCCTTGTCCAGCAGGAGGCGGTGGTGGCGACGGTGTTTCAACGGCAGGGAAAAATCCAGGCGCTGTTTCTCGCTCAGATCGTGCCACCGTGTGCGGAGGAAATGGACGAGATCGCGGGTGGCCAGACCGTACAGTTCGACGACCTCGGGGAAGGGCATGGTGCGGACACGGCGCAGTTCTTCGCGGCTGCGCTGCTCGAAATTCACCGGCGGCGCGTCGTTCTCGATGGGCCCGTCCAGCTTGCGGGTGAAGAAACTGACGGCATAGGAATCCCAGAAGGCGAGGTGGCCCAAGGTGTCCTTGAGACTCAGTGAGCCGCCCGCACCGTGTGTCTCCCGCAAATGCTCCGGACACTGGGTCACTCTCTGGCGCAGGAGTCGGTCTTCCTCCATGATGGCGGCAACGAGCTCCTCGGGATGTTCCATGCATTCTCCCTTACTGCCGGACTCCTGTCTGAAGATAACCACGATTCGAAAGATGTGGCAAGAACCGCCTGTACGATCTTGCCAAATGGGCGGCGAGGATCTAGGATCCGGGTTACGCTCCGCAAAATGGATAGTGCGAGCGAACGGATGACCATGGCAACATCTTGCCATGAAACAAGTTAGAGGAGGAATGTCATGCCTCGATTCCTGTTTTGGCTGAGCCTGGCCACCCTGTGCCTGGCGTGTATGCCCGCCTACGCCGTGGATCTCGACGGTCGCTGGGGATTGGGAATTGAAGGCGGCTACATGAAACTCATCGGAGGAGACCACGACTACAGCAACACCGATCAGCATACAACCCTCCACGTACGCCGCGGCTTCACGCCCAAATGGTCCCTGGATCTGGCCTTCAAGTACGGTTACGTCCGACCCGGCGCCTTGCTCGGCGAGGACGCCGGGATCACCACTTCCTCCACGGCGGGCCTCTACACGACGATCTCCCAGCCCGAGGTGGGTGTGATCTATCGCACTTCCGCCCACAGCAGTTTCAGTCCCTACCTGGGCGCGAATCTCGGGGTGACCTTCTGGTCGGTCAGGGACATGCGTGAGTTCGACACTGTGGGCATGGTTCCCGACGGGCCGACCCCCATCGTCCAGAAGAATGACGGAGAGTGGGTGTTCCTGCATCAGACCAACTTCAC
Source organism: uncultured bacterium (assembly GCA_965369485.1). Lineage (GTDB taxonomy): Bacteria > Krumholzibacteriota > Krumholzibacteriia > LZORAL124-64-63 > LZORAL124-64-63 > CBDURX01. Next base: position 2,269 of record CBDURX010000530.1, read on the forward strand.
CGCCTCGGTGGTGGCTGGGTTGGAGCTGTTCGTATCGGAGTCCGTCGCCTTCAACCTGGGTGCCCGTTACCATTACCTGGCGGGAGTGGACCGCGACAACATCGGTCTTTCCGCCCTTTACACCG
>CBDURX010000531.1:0-2387 GCA_965369485.1 uncultured bacterium
ATCGTCGCTCAAGGGGCGTCGACGGTGGAGGAACTGGTTGCCATCATCGAAGATCCCGGTGATGTGCGATGGCCCCCTCTGGCACGCGAGGCGCTAGGCTCTTTGGTTGAGCAGCTCCGTTCTGCTCAGGCCCGGATCAAGGAGCTGGAAGCCCAGATCGACGGCTTCCTGGACGCCGTCAGCGAGGGAGCGCTGCTGTTCAAGCAAGCCCTGGCCAGTTACCTGTCCGGCGACGGGGAGAAGTTCGAGGAATCCCTGGCCTCTCTCCGCGGGCTGGAGAACAAGGCGGACGACCTGCGGCGGCGGGTGGAGAATCAGCTCTACCGCCACTCCCTGATCCCGGAGCACCGTGGCGACGTGCTGGGCCTACTGGAGAGCCTGGACGATGTGATTGACGATGCCAAGGACAGCATCGCCATCTTCTCGGTGGAGAAACCGAGCATCCCCGCCGAACTGCATTCCGATTTTCTGGATCTGGCTGACATGGCCGTGCAAGCCTCCGAGCAGGTCGTCCTGGCGGCGCGGGCGTTCTTCCGGGATGTCCGCGCGGTAGGGGATTACCTGCACAAGGTCTACTTCTACGAGAAGGAGGCGGACAAGATCTCCGAGCGGTTGAAGAGAAGGATCTTCGCCTCGGACGCGGATCTGAGCGAGAAGTTTCACCAGCGTAACGCCGTGTTGCACGTGGACAGTGTGGCCGACATGGCGGAGGACAGCGCCGACCGCCTGCGCATCTACTCCATCAAGCGCATACCGTAGGTCGCAGGCGCAGGACTTGGCAGGTCGCCCCGGGCTCTGACCGGTAAGGATAGCGGATATGATCTTGTTCTTCCTCTCCAGCGGGCTGTTCCTGGGCTGGTCCCTGGGCGCCAACGATGCCGCCAACGTGTTCGGCACCGCCGTCGGCTCGCGCATGCTCCGTTTTGGGACGGCTGCGCTGGTCTGCAGCGTTTTCGTCATCATCGGCGCCGTTCACGGCGGCGGAGGCACCACGCATACACTCGGCAAGTTGGGAACGGTGAACGCCATTGCCGGGGCGTTCATGGTCGCATTCGCGGCGGCGCTGACCGTGTTGTGGATGACGCGGGTGGGCCTGCCTGTCTCCACGTCTCAGGCCATCGTGGGGGCGATCATCGGTTGGAACCTCTTCTCCGGTTACCTGACCAACTGGGATTCCTTGCGCACGATCATCCTCACCTGGATACTGTGCCCCTTGCTGTCCGGCATGTTCGCGGCCTTGATCTTCTCGCTGCTGCGGTACAGTTTGCCGCGGGCCAGGATCCATCTCCTGCGTCAAGACATGTACACCCGCGTCGGACTGCTGCTGGTGGGAGCATTCGGAGCCTACAGCCTGGGCGCCAACAACATCGCCAACGTGATGGGCGTCTTCGTGCCGGTGGCTCCGTTCGACGCTTTTCGCGTGGGCGGTATGGTTCTGTTGACCTCGGAGCAGCTGCTGTTCCTGCTGGGGGGGCTCGCCATCGCCGTGGGTGTTATCACCTATTCTCGCCGCGTCATCGAGACGGTGGGATCGAGCTTGATGAGGCTGTCCCCCGAGGCCGCCTTGGTCGTGGTCCTGGCCCAGGCGCTGGTCCTGTTCCTGTTCGCGTCCGAAGGATTGGAGAGCTGGCTGCAAGCTCGTGGGCTGCCCACTTTTCCCCTGGTGCCGGTCTCCAGCTCCCAGGCCGTCGTGGGGGCCGTGATCGGCATCGGCATCGTCAAGGGGGGAAAAGGGATCAAGTACCGGGTGCTGGGTGAGATCTCCAGTGGGTGGGTGAGCACCCCCCTCTTTGCCGGCCTGCTCGCCTTCGTGGCGCTGTTCTTCCTGCAGAACGTCTTCGACCTGCGTGTGATGCAGCCGATGTGCTATTCCGTCGACCGACCTGTCGTCGCCTACCTCGCGCGGGAGGGTATCACGCACCCGGGTTTCGCCGACCTGGAAGGCAAGCGGTTCGAGAGGGCCGATCGTCTGGAAGCGGAGCTGAGGTCGGCCACGGACCTGGACCGTCACCAGCGGAGGCGAGTCGTGGAGGCCGCCTCTTGTGTCGTCTACCGCCTCGACCCGGATCTAGTCCGGAACAAGCTGGATTCGACCTGGTTCACGCTGGCCCAAATGGAGGCCGTGCGTTCCCTCTCCGGCCGCGAGTTTCAGCGGCGGTGGGAGTTCCTGGAGGCCTTGGCAGAGGCCAGTGACGCGTGGCGCTTACCGGTGGGAGCCTCAGCGAGGATGAAGTCCGACCTGGAGGCCAAGCGGCGGTTCATGTTGCGCACTTTCCAGGTCCTGGAAGGATCTTGAATCCGGACTCAATTTCCTAATGACCTGCCATGACGCGACTTATTCAACTTGATTTTGGTTGTGGCTTCGAAATTGTGTCCGCTCGGCCGGC
>CBDURX010000532.1:0-2370 GCA_965369485.1 uncultured bacterium
AGCTTCAACCAGATCTTCATGACCTTGCCCGAGTACATTCGCGATTACTCCGATACGTCCGACCTGATCCGCGGTCTCACACCCGTCGCCGACTGGGTTGTCGGCACGGCGCAGAGGCTGGGCTTCAATACGAGCGAGTGGGGCCGGGCCGTCTTGGACAAGGGACAGATCAAGCCCGAGCACCTGATCAACCTGAACGCCCTCGGCATCATCGTGGGCCAGGTGCTCATTTCTTACCTCTCGCGAAACCTCAAGCCGCTGGTCACCATCATCACGGGAACCCTGATCACGGTGGTCAGCTTCGTACTGTTCACATTCGGCGCGGCGGGCTGGATGGTGGTGATCGCGATCCTGACCTTTTCGGTGGGCGAGATGCTGGCCAGCCCTCGCTCGAAAGACTACGCCGGCCGCATCGCTCCGCCTGACAAGGTGGGCATGTACATGGGCTATTTTTACTGGTGCGTGGCCTTGGGTAACCTGTTCGGCGGACTCCTGAGCGGCGTGTTCTACCAGCATTTCGGTCCCAGCGGGCGAGGCGGTATCGACCGGCCGGACATCATGTGGCTCATCTTCGCCGGCCTGGCCCTCGTTTCGGCCTTGTTGCTGGGACTGTACAACCGCTGGGTGAAAAACCATCCGGTCGCCTGACACGGACGCGGGGGAGGGGACAGGTGTCGCAGGCTCCGACCACATCGGCCCCGTTTCTGGCCGAGTTCTTCGCACGGGTCTGTCACCCTCATCACATCGATCTGGCCGGCGCCGTAGCCTTGCCCTGCCGCCTGCCCCACCAAAGTGCCTGGCACGACTGGGTGGACTCTGGCCGCCACGCCGGCCTCACCTACCTCACCCGCGATAGTGCCACACGCGTCGATCCCACGCAGGTCAACCCCTGGGCCAACTCCCTCCTCGTATTCGCCCAGCTATACACCGGCGGCTGGCCAGCGGACGATACCAGCTCTCACGAGGGCGCCGCGGCCGGCAAGCCGTGGAGTGATGGCATCGCCCGCTACGCGCGCGGCCTCGACTACCACGATGTCCTGCTGGCCGACGTACGGGGCATCTTGGCCCAGCTCGCTCAAGAGGTTCCGGGTTTGCAGGCCCATCCCGCCGTAGACACCGGGCCCTATCTCGAACGGGAGTACGCCTGGCTGGCAGGGCTCGGATTCTTCGGCAAGAACAGTTGCGTGATCCACGAACGACTGGGCTCGGGCATGGTCCTCGCCGTGGCCTTGACCAATCTGGAAGTCGCGGGATTGCCGCCGGCTGGTGAGCCGGCCGACGAGGCGTTGTGGGCATCGGTCCCGCGGCATGGAACCGCGGGAGCCGTGGGGGAATCCGAGGGCGCGGTTGTCGGATGGAGCCAGCCGGTCGCTTCCCGTTGCGGCCGTTGCCGCCTCTGCCTGGACGCCTGCCCCACCGGGGCGCTGGATGCTCCGTTCCGCCTCGATGCCCGCCTCTGCATCTCCACCTGGACCATCGAGCAGCGCGGTCACCTTCCGGCCGGTTTGCGTCACAAGCTGGGCGGCCTGCTCTTCGGCTGCGACATCTGCCAGGCTGTCTGTCCCTGGAATCACAAGGCGGCGCGCACTGGCTGCAAGGCGAGCCCGCGGCAGGAATACGCCACCCTGCCGGAACATGCCGAGATCGATCTGGCTGACCTGGTGGCCGTCACGCCGGAGGAATTCCGCCGTCGTTTTCGGCGCACTCCTCTGTGGCGGTCCCACCCCGAAGGGATGCGGTGCAATGCAATCACGGTGGCGGCCAACAGTGGTCGGAATCACCTTGTAGGTGAGATCTCCAGAGTGGCCCAAACCGATCTCGACGCCGATGTTCGCACTGTCGCCCGCTGGGCCACCGACCGTTTCAGGGAGGAAGAGACGTGAACCCAGCCGCTGCGTACTGGGAGGCGCAGACTGACGGCAAGGTTCAGTGCCTACTCTGTCCCATCGGATGCTGCTTGGAGGAGGGCGACGACGGGCTCTGCGGCACACGCGGTAATGTCGCGGGTGAGATGGTAGCCAAGCAGTACGGCCGCCTCGTCAGCGCAGCCGTCGACCCCATCGAGAAGAAACCACTCTACCATTTCCACCCCGGTCAACCCATCCTGTCGGTCGCTGCCCTCGGCTGCAACCTCCATTGCCAGTTCTGTCAGAACTGGGCCATTAGCCAGGATTTCCGCGGACAAACCAGAGATGTTACGCCGGCTCAGATCGTGGCAGACGCCCAAAACGCCGGTTCCATGGGCATCGCCTACACTTACAGCGAACCACTGGTCTGGTTCGAGTTCGTGCGCGATACGGCGACTCTGGCCCACGAGAACGGTCTGAAGAACGTGATCGTTTCCAATGGGTTCTTGAACCGCGAGCCGAT
>CBDURX010000533.1:0-2367 GCA_965369485.1 uncultured bacterium
CATCTTCGGATCGATCAGTACCAGCCGCACGCGTTCCGGCCCGTTATAGAGCAGGAGATTACAGATCAGGCTGTTCAGGCAGACACTCTTTCCGCTGCCGGTGGAACCCGCAACCAGCAGGTGCGGCAGCGTGGCGATGTCGATGACCACCGGATTGCCCACCACGTCCTTGCCCAGCACGACCGAGAGGGGGGTCCGGGGGATGTTACGTGCGCCCTGGAGGAGTTCCTTCAAGCGCACGATCTGGGTGAAAGGGTTGGGGATCTCTATGCCCACGGCGGCTTTGCCCGGGATGGGCGCTTCCATGCGGATGGTACGCGCCTTCATGGCCAAGGCCAGGTCATCGGATCGCTGGACGATCTGGCTCACCTTGGTGCCGGATGCCGGCTGGTACTCGAAGGTCGTGACTACGGGTCCGGGGCGGACATCCTTGACCTCACCCTCCACGCCGAAGGAACGCAACGTCGACTCCAGTAAATCCGCGGATGCATCCAGGTTTGCCGGTGTGGGCGGCCGGAAGTCGGGGTCAGGCTCGCGCAGCAGTTCGATACCAGGCAGTACAATGGGCCGGTCCCTGCGGACCGGCTTGGCGATTCGAGCTGGCGGCGATTGTAGGTCCTGCGGCGCCACCTCGGCCATGGCAGAACTGGCGAGAACCTCCGCCGCGTCCATGTTCTCCTGCGTCCCCACTCCAGGCGCTGCCGACACCACGTCTTCACCTCCGGTTGCCTTCGCCGACACGGTCGAAGCATCAATGCCGTGCACACGCCGACGCGGTTTGTTCTCCGTCGTGCTGTACACCTGATCGCGGGGGGAGGTCGCCCTAGGCGCATGAGTGTGACTCGCTTGTTCCGCCTGGGTACCGAGGCCACGCAGTTGGCGCACCGGCCAGACAACCACACCGCGCAGGACCACCAGCAGCACACGGACCATGGCCAACATGGCACGTCCCACGAAAACGAACACACTCCGGCCCACAGGAACCAGTCGGCGCATCAACGGTCCCAGCCAGGGCCGCAACAACAGAACCAGGCTAGTCAGCAGCAGGAATGACAGGAAGATCCGCCCACCCCAGAGGCCGAACAGGGTGTGGAAACCACGTCCGAGCCAGACGCCGCCGACACCGCCCCAAGCTGCGGCGGTCGCGGGAGACAAGATACCCTCCGGTTGAGCCACCCAGGCCGTAGAGGTCAACCAGAGTGGGATCGCGCGGCGGCCGATCGCCCAGGCAAAGCCGCCACGCTGTAGGAGTCGACCGATCCCCTCGCCCAACAACAACAGCGGCACGAACCAGCACCAAGCGGACCCGCAGAGGACTCGGCAGGCCAGGTTCAGTAGAGCTCCCACCGGGCCGCCTCGGTTCCCCACCGCCAGCAGGTCGGAGGTTCCGGCGCCGTGCAACGCTTCCCACCACGAACCCACTGGCCCTGTCAGGGCCAGACACAGGTAGAGTGCCAGAACCACCTGGAGCAATCCACTCAACCAGAGGGATTCCCACCAGGCCGACCTGCGCCTCCGGCTAGCCTTCCTCTGACCTTGCGCGGACACGGAGTCCCTCCTGCAAGTGCTTCAGTTCTGATTCCAGGAACTTGGTGGTGGCGCCGCCGGCGAGGAAAACCTCGTTATTCAGCACCTCGAGGTGGAACGGAATCGAGGTGGGGATACCCTCGATAACACACTCACTGAGAGCGCGCCGCATACGAACGATGGCCTCCTGCCTGTCCTCGCCGAAGGTGATGATCTTGGCGAGCAGGGAGTCGTAGTAAGGCGGCACTTGGTATTCGGAGTAGACGTGGCTGTCGACGCGGATGCCTGGACCGCCGGGTGCGTGGAAGAAGAAGATGTGTCCCGGACAGGGCATGAAACCCCGTTCGGGGTTCTCGGCATTGATGCGGCACTCCAGGGCGTGGCCGGAAATCCGAATGTCCTTCTGCGCCAGGTCCAACTTCATGCCTGCCGCCAGCTGAATCTGTTTCTTGACCAGGTCGATGCCGGTGACCATCTCCGTCACCGGATGCTCCACCTGGATCCTGGTGTTCATCTCCATGAAGTAGAAAGAGCCGTCCTCTTCCAGGAGGAATTCCACGGTGCCGGCCGAGCGGTATCCCACCTTCGTGGCCAGCCCGACGGCCGCCCGGCCCATGCGGCTACGCAACTCCGCCGTGACGGCCGGCGAAGGAGATTCCTCGAGGAGCTTCTGGTGGCGTCGTTGGACGGAACAGTCCCGCTCGCCGAGATACAGGATGTGGCCGTGGTTGTCGGCGAGAATCTGTACTTCCACATGACGGGGATTGGCCAGGTAACGTTCGAGGTAGACACCGTCGTTGCCGAAGGCCGCCGCCGCCTCGCTGCGTGCGGTATCGAAGT
>CBDURX010000534.1:0-2360 GCA_965369485.1 uncultured bacterium
GACACACACCTGGCTCAACGAGGGGTTCGCTACCTACACCGAGGCGCTCTGGGCCGAGCACCAGGACGGGCGCGAAGGGTTGAACCAGTTCATGGCCGAGCGCAGCAACTTCACCTGGTGGAACTCACCCCTGGTCCGGGATCCCGACAACCCCGATCCGTGGTACTACTTCCACAACATGGTCTACCACAAGGGCGCCTGGTTACTGCACATGCTGCGCCACGTGATCGGCGACGACCTGTTCTACGAGTGCCTGAACGTCTACCTCGACGCGCCGGGATTGCACTACGGGGTCGCGGTCACACAGGATTTCGTGGACATCTGCGCCGCGACGATCGGCGAGAACATGGACTGGTTCTTCGACCAGTGGCTGTACTGGAGCGTGCATCCGTTCTACCAGATCGGTTGGACCAATCTGGCACCCTTCGACGGCCACATCGAGATCACCATTGCGCAGCTCCAGGACCCCGACCCCATTTTCGGAGATCTGCCGTTCCAGATGCCGCTGGACCTCCGCCTCGTCGGCACAGACATGGATACCGTGATCACCCTGTTCAACGACCAGCGGGTTCAGGTATACGACGTGGAGATGCCGGTGCCGGTCATCATGATCGAGCTGGATCCCAACTACTGGTTACTGCACGCGAATGAAATCCTCACTGTAGCCCTGGATCGACCCGTGCCTTCTGCGTCGCCGGTGAGATTGCTGCCGCCGATCCCCAACCCGTTCAATCCGCGCTGCTTGATTCGCTGGGAGAGCAGTGTACCCACCCGGGATGTCCTGAACGTGTACGACGTGCAGGGTCACCGGATCGTATCCATGTCCTATGACGCCAGGCCGGCGGGACCGCGGGAATTTCTCTGGAACGGCCACGACCACAGTGGCCGGGCCTGCGCCACGGGTGTGTACCTGTACGACATCACCTGCCGCGCAGAAGGCGGCAGCGTGATGGCGGGAAGTGCAGGAACCACTTCGGCCAGTGGTGCGCTCACGACCTCGGCCAGCACTCCAGGCCCGCAACCGCAAAGCTGGCGCCTGATGGGCAAGGTGACTTTGGCCCGTTGAGAGGGAGTCCGATGAAGCCACGCGGGACAGTTATCATTCACGCAATATTTGATCCCCTGTAATCACGAGCAAAAGTATGGTATAATTAAATCGTGCTCGAACTGGACCCGGGCGCCCACCTCGAGACAGGGCACCTGATCCAAGAAAGGGCTTCATAAGGCCACAAATTCACGAGAATGGTATCCATTCTCGATCAGTTTACGATTTATCCCGGGGCTCACCCCGGGATTGGGGAGACCGGGAAGGCTGCCTACATCAATAGGTGAACATCTCGCCGAGTCCTCTCGCGTCTCCCCATCATCAAATCTCGAGTCATCGCGCCAACCCCCACCTCCATTGAAGCTGAACCTCAATTGCGCTATCCTGCTGAGTCGGAGATCGAAACCCAGGAGAGCGGATTGACCTTCACTACGCCATTCATCGTCGCCTCGTACGCGGAAATCGCCCTGAAGGGCCGAAACCGGCCTGTTTTCATGCGGCGGCTGATCAACAACATCAAAGCGGCCCTGACCGACGAGCCCATCATCGACATCAGGCATGTCGAGAGCCGGTTGCTGATACAGCTGTCCGATCCAGACCGGGCCGAGGCCAGCGTGAACAAGCTGCACAAGGTTTTTGGACTGCAGTGGATTTCACCGGTGGTGGCACTTCCGAGAAAGGAAGTAGGAGAGGACCTGACAGGCTTGAGCGAGGTTGCTGCCGCCCTCGCCAGGCAAGACTGCGGTGACGCGCTCCACTTCAAGTTGGACACCCAGCGGTCCGACCGCACCTTCCCCTACGAGTCCCCCGAAATCAACCGCATCGTGGGCAGGAAGGTGCAGGAGGCCATCGGCCTGCCGGCCAGGATGCATCGGCCCGACTTCACGCTCCACATTCTGGTGCTCAAGGACAACGTGCTGGTCTTCACTCGCAAGATCTCCACCCACGGCGGATTGCCGGCAGGATCGTCAGGGCGTGTCATGATCTTGATGTCGGGCGGCATCGACTCACCGGTGGCGGCTTGGCTGCTGATGAAGCGGGGTTGCCGGCCCGAGTTCATTCACTTCTTCACCGGTCGAAACGTGACCGAGGCCGACGTGGACAAGATTCAGCGGCTGGTGGGCGCACTCGCGGAATATGCCCCGTTCCCCTTGAACCTGCACCTCGTGCCGGTCTACGCCTACGAGTTACACGCCATCGGCAGGATCGCGGAGCCCTACGACATGCTCATGTTCCGCCGCTTCATGGTGAAGAGTGCCGCGGAGCTGGCACACCGCACCAGCTGCCAGGCACTGGTGACCGGCGACAGCTTGGG
>CBDURX010000535.1:0-2352 GCA_965369485.1 uncultured bacterium
AATACCTTACCCCGGCAGGTGGAGTTTTTCAATAGTTGGTATCGCTCAATTTAGGAGTCTATAAGAGATCATGAGGTCTGTACAAAGGCCCCCCATCACGGCTTCAGCACCAGCTTACCCTTCACCGTCCCCGCCTCCAGCAGCGTGTGAGCCCGCGTGGCTTCGGCCAGGGGAATGCACTCGAAGATGGGAGGGCGGATCTTCCCTGCGGCCAGCAGCCGGACCAGCTCCTCTTTGGCCCGGTCCATCTCCTCGGGGTAGTGGTTGGCGACGTTGTAGATGACGAACGTCCGGATACCGGCGCTCTTGCCGAAGTTGGCGGTCACAAGTTCCGTCAGGTTCTCCGTCGTGGGCCCGGCAGCCATGCCGTAGGAGATGATCTGGCCCAGCGGCGCCAGCATCGCGAAGTCACGGCCGAAGGTGTCGCCGGCCACCGAGTTGAGGCTCAGGTCCACGCCCCGGCCGCCGGTGATCTCGCTCACCCTGGCCGCCACATCCTCGCTCTTGTAGTTGACCGCGTGGTCGCAACCCTCGGCCAGGGCGAACTGCATCTTCTCTTCGGAGCTGGTCAGGCCGATGAGAGTCAGGCCGGCCAGCTTGCCCAGCTGGATGATGGCACTGCCTACGCCCCCCGCGGCGGCGTGGACCAGAACGGTCTGGCCCTCCCGAACCTGGGCCATGGTGTGCAGCATGTGATAAGCGGTGAGGTAGATCACGGGCAACGCCGCCGCCGCGTTCAGGTCGATGTCGGCCGGGATCGGCGTGACGTCCACGGCGTCGACCACGACGTAATCGGCGTAGCACTCGAGATGATCATCCCGGCCGAAGACCATGACGTGCTGGCCCTGGCGGACCGAGGTGACGTTGGGCCCCATGGATTCCGCGGTTCCGCTGCACTCCACGCCGGGGATGTAGGGCAGGTCCCGCGGAACGGGATAGGCACCGCTGCGCAGGAGTACGTCGAGGTAGTTGACGGACGCGGCGGCGACCTTCACCAGGACCTGGTCCGTGCCCGGAGCCGGTATATCGACGTCCGTGTAGGTCAACACATCGGCCGGGCCGAGGCTGTGTACTTGAATAGCTTTCACGGCGTTTCTCCTAGTCGAGGCTGTGATGGTTGTCGATGTGCGGCTCCATCTCTCCGAAGATGTACGGCCGGACTGCTTCGGAGCCTAGGAAATCGTGGGGAAAGCCTAGCTCCAGGGGGCTGGCCGCCGTTAGGCGGTCCAGTTGTTCCTGGGTGAGCTGGAAATCGAGGCAACCCAGGTTGTCTGCCAGCTGAGCTTGGGTCCGGGCGCCCAGGATCGGGATGATCAAGGCCTGCCGCTGCTGTCGCAACCAGTTCAGGGCCACCTGGCTGGGCGTCTGGCCGATCTCCTTGGCGATGACGACGACCTCGCGGGCCGCTGTGACCTTACGGTCGTCCAGCTGCTGGGCGATGTCCTCGCGCTTGGTGTCGATTTTTCCCGCTGCTCCGGTCTTGTCCGCGGGGATGGCCTGGCCTTTCGCGTCGAGGTACTTGCCCGTGAGCATGCCGCCGCCGAGAACACCCCACGGGGTGACGGCCAGGTCCAACGCCTGGGCCATGGGCAGCAGGTCGCGCTCGGCGCTGCGCTCGGCCAGGTTGTACTTGATCTGCAACCCCACGAACACGGTCCAGCCGCGCAATGCGGCCATGGTGTTGGCCTGGGCCACGCGCCAGGCCGGCGTGTCCGAGATCCCCACATAGAGAACCTTACCGGCCCGGATCTGGTCGTCCAGGGCGCGCATGATCTCCTCCACGGGGGTCATCCCGTCCCAGGCGTGTACCCAGAGCAGGTCGATGTAGTCGGTTTTCAGCCGTCGTAGGCTGGCCTCCAGGGACTGCACCAGGTTCTTGCGGTGGTTGCCGCCGGCGTTGGGATCGGTGGGATTCATGCAGAGGGTATACTTGGTGGCGATCACGAAGCGCTCCCGGTCGGCGGCGACGAACTCGCCGACGAACTTCTCGCTGGTTCCCTCGGTGTACTTGTTGGCGGTGTCGATGAAGTTGCCCCCGGCCTCGGCGAACAATTCGAAAACCTTGCGGCACTCGTCCTTGCCCTCTCCGAACCCCCACTCTTGGCCAAAGGTCATGGTCCCGAGGCACAGCTCGCTGACCCGCAGGCCGCTCTTGCCCAGCAGCTTGTAACGCACGTCGCTTCCTCCCTCTGTCTCGTTGGATAGTCTCGTTCTCGAATGCCGACCCGATGACTCGCTCTTTCGAAACACGATAAGAAGGCCGGAAGGATTGGCCAGCGGGGCCGGCCAGCAGGGCGACCGCCGCATTGGATTGGAATGTTGTCGGGAGCGCCGATTCGTGAGACATCTCGG
>CBDURX010000536.1:0-2314 GCA_965369485.1 uncultured bacterium
GCAGCACAGCGGAGGATGCGGTGGGCGGGGACTTGAACCTGGACAGCAACGAGCGGCGTCTGATCCAGGCGGCCCTGCGCCGGGCTGGTGGCAACAAGAGCCTGGCGGCCAAGATGCTCGGCATCACCCGCCGGACCCTCTATTCCCGCTTGAAATTGCTGGGCTTGACCGAAGCCATCGCCAGGGGCGATGGCCGTAAGGAGGGGACATCCGGCCCTGACGGTGACTGACCCTGCCGGGCCATTTCCGGCCTGGGAGTGTACGCACACGTACGGTTGAGTGGTGGACCGCGGGGCAAAAAGAGCCTGACGAGGGCTGTGTGGGGTTAAGTTATTTGTTTTTAAGCAGTTATTGACAGGAATAAGAGCCGGAAGTTTGTCGATGTGGCATGGAGCGTGCAGCAGGAGTCGTGAAGAGACCTTCAATCCGGCGGGGGAAGAACAGGCATGGTCATCATGAGCACGGCCGCGAACATCACGCATCAAACCGAGAGCGGAGCCGTGGCCAGGACGTTTCTGGTGGCGGTTTGGCTTCTCTTGGTACTGGTGCCTGCCACCAGAACCATGGCCCAGTACGATACATTCGAGGCAGTGCGGGATTACATGGATCGCACCATGGAGATCATGATGCGCAGCGAGGATGCCGTCCGGGAGTCCGACAGCGCCAGGGCACGCCGAGTCTTCGACGAGGCCGAGAAGCTCCAAGCTCACAGCGAACAATTGTGGGTGCAGGGGAGGCCACGCCTGGCCTTCAAGGCTTCCCAGAGAGCCCGGCTGGCGGCCGGGCACGCCGCCCGGATCGCCCGGGACGACCTTACCTACGAGGAACGCACTCGCATGCGCCTCGAGAGGTTGCGCGATTTGCACATCCAGGTCCTCGACAGGGTCATGGAGGTGAACGATCAACGGGTCCTGCGCTTCGTGCGGGAAGCGGAGCGCCAGTTCCACCGCGCCCGCGAGCTGTACGTCCAGCGGGATTTCGAAATGGCCTTCAACCTGCTGGAGTCGGCCGAGAAGATCCTCAGAAGAGCCGCGCGCCTGCTCTTCGAGGGCGAAGGCATCGGGCGTCTGGAGAACGAACTCGAGCGGACCCGGGAATTCCTGAGCGAAGCTCGCGAACGGCTGGGCCAGGACGCCGACCCGGCCGCCTTGAATCTGTTGCAACGCGCGGATGCCCTGTTCCAGCAAGCCCACGAGTCGATGGCCAAGGGCGAGCCGTTCCGTGCCCTGCAGTTGATGCGGCAGGCACGGCGGCTGGCCGGTCAGGCCTTGACCATGGTCGGTGGGGGCCCCTCGGCCGAGTCCATCCAGGCGCAGATCGACCGGTGGAATGTCCGGTTGGAGAGGGTGGCGGATGCCGTGGCGGAATCCGGGAGCGAGGAAGCGAGGATGGTTCTCGACAGGGCTCAACGCTACCGTCGGCGATCTGCAGAACTGTTACAGGAGGACGACCGTGTCGGCGCACTGCGCCAGATCACGATCGCGCACGACCTGTTGAGCAAGGCGAATGAGTTGACTCGGTGAGAAAAGGTCCGCTCGCGGCAGGACGGGTGACCAGTCTGCTGGTCACCCTGCTGGCGCTACCAGTCATGGCCTCGGACGGCCCGGCCACCACCAGCTGGGACCGGGCCGCTTGGTCTCTGTCCCTGGCTGGGGGCTACGACACCTTTATCCACACCTTTCCCCTCGCCACCGAGGACACCACCGAGACCGTATCCGAGGCGACAGTGGTCGTGGGCCTGGAAGGACACTCGTCGCGGCTGGCGGTGCATAAGTGGAGGCTGCGGCCGGAGTTCTCCTACGGGACGGAACTGCTGCGCGGCCGCCTCGACTTCGCCTACCATTACCGCCCGGACCAGTTCACCACCCTTTTCCGTCTGGACGGCAATGCTCTGTTCCGATCCTACCACGGCGGCAGCGACTACGCCTTGACCAGCGACACCGTGGAGGGGAGGCTCACGGCCAGGGGGTACCTCTGGCCCGCGGGTGCGGTGATGGGCGAGTACCGCCTCATAACCGCCGGCGTGCGATACCGGGACCCGTCTACCCTGGAGGTCAACTACCACGATCTGGGCGCTGCCGCCAGCTTACGCTCTGGTCGGGATGCTACCTGGAATTATGCCGTTGGCGGCCGCCATGTGCGGCGCAGTTATCCCGATTCCAGCGTCATCGACCGCAACATAACCGCTCTGGAGGGCAATCTGGACACGATCAGTCTGGAAGGGCACGGCTTGCGGTTGTACCACCGGAGCGAGCGGCGCAAGGTGCGTGACGAGACGGTGCGTCCTTCGGCCTGGGCCCACTGGACCACCCTG
>CBDURX010000537.1:0-2297 GCA_965369485.1 uncultured bacterium
TGTCAGACGGATGGCCGAACGACCACAGCCCTCTCGTCGCCAACGCTCTCAAAACACCAACTGCAGGCCGATCCCCAGGTAATCCCCCAGAGCGTCATGCCCGGAGCTGTAGAACGACACGGGTGATCCGGACTGTGCTATGTAATGCAGGTTTACCTTCAGGCGGTTCTCATCCAGGTACCAGTTCACTCCCACGTCCAGGACTTCGTGGACACCGTTCGGGAAAAAGGCCGAGGTCTCGTCACCCTCGAAACGCGAGAAAAGGACCACCGGCTCGATGATCTGGCCGGTGCGCAAGGGGAAATTGTAGCCGGCGCGCACGAACCACACCCGGTCGGTGTACTCACTGCCGGTCAGGTCGGTGGTCGTGGGGGGGAAGCGCTCGCAGAATCGGCGGTACATGAGATCGTATTCGGCGCCGAGGTTGAGACCGCCGTAGTTGACCAGCAGATCGCAGCCGAGCATCGAGTTGCTGTCGAAGCCACCGGCGTACATGCTGTCGACGGCCGTCTGGTTGGTCCTACCCTGTGTAGTGCCGTTGACGGCCAGGGTCACACCGTGGCGCGCGCCGAAGTAGTTGACACGGTACCCCAGGCCGTATTCGGGCATCTCGGGATCACCAAGACTCACCGCCACGCGCGCAACCCACAGGGGCGCCCAGTTGCTTCCACCACCCGCGGTACCGACGATCCTCCGGTGGTTGGTGTCGAAGGCCCCCACGTTGTAGTTCAGGCTGCCGCCCTCCCAGCGGTGGAGGCCGCCGAGTTCGAGCCCCGTCTCGCGTCCCGGACCGCGCCCCACGATGTGAAGCCGCGGGTAGATGTTCGGCAGTGCCTTGACGAACGAGTTCACCGCGAAAGCGGTCGTGATGCTTTCGCGACCCACCTGGGGGCGGAAGTAACCGACGGTGAGGTTGGCCCACTGCCGGTTCAAGGCCAGGGTGACGAAGGCGTCCCAGAGGAAGAAGGCCTGGTTTCTGATCTCCTGAGGAGTTCCGGTGGAAGCAGTGAAAAGGTCCAGCCCCACGCCGTCGTAGGCGAAGTTGAAGTTGTATCGGATGTCGTGCCGGAAGTGACCCTTCACGCCGAAGCGGCCGCGACGGATGAACAGGTCGTTGCGGTCATCGATGTCCTGGCCGGCGTCCCCCTTGGCGCCGAAAGTGGTCACGTCCCAGAACTGGACCATGAAGAAGATGTCCATATCCCGGCCTTCACCGAAGTCCAGCCTGGCGCCGGACGCGGTGGAGACGGCAAAGACGGCGAGGACGGCAAAGACGACGATGAGAGCCGAACCGATCAGAAGGCGAGCAAAGGGTGGCAAGAGCCTGTGCAAGACGATCCTCGAGTCGATCCTCAAGCCAATCCTCAAGAACATCAAGAATCCTCCTGACTAGCCAAGGCACGGTAGGAGTCGGGCTATTATCGTGAATCCCTGGCCTAAGAGCCAGCTCGAATCGGGAGTCGAACCCCTGCTCAGGACCGGCCCCCAACTGCCCTGACCAGCCATTAAAAAAATATCCCGTAAGAAATGAACCTCCCGCCTCACTAATCGTAATGAGAGGAGAGGATCTTGCTTGGATCAGGACCTGACGGGTCCGGGGGCGGTTACTCTCTCGATCACGATGACACTCGACGAGTAACGACGAGACCGTTCGAGAATAGATGGGGAGGGACACGACATGTTCGAGGTAGAGCTGAACAGCGACCGGCGTGTAGATCCAAGCCTCCAGCACTACCTGCAGACCATCGGCAAGACCAAGCTCTTGACCCGGGAGCAGGAATTCGCCCTGGCGTACCGCATCCGCGGGGGCGATCGAGTGGCCCTGGACGGGCTCGTGAACGCCAACCTGCGGTTCGTCGTGAGCGTGGCCAAGCGGTACCTGAACAGGGGTCTCAGCTTCATGGATCTGATCGCCGAGGGAAACATCGGTCTGATCACCGCCGCCAATCGCTTCGACGAACGGCGTGACTTCCGGTTCATCTCCTACGCCGTCTGGTGGATCCGCCAGTCCATCCAGAAGGCCCTAGCCGAACAGACCCACACGGTGCGCTTGCCCGTCAACCGCACCCAGCAGGCACAGAGGGCGCGTAAAATAGTCAAGGACATGGAGCAGAAGTACCACCGCCAGGTGCAGGAAGAGGAGATCGCCGAGGCGTTGGACATCGACCTCGGCAAGTTGCGGCAGATCCGTGCCGCCACGCGCGCTCTGCTGAGCATCGACGAGAGCACTTACGAGAATGACATTCCGCTGGCGGAGACGCTGTCGAATCCAGACGAGATCACGCCGGAACAGAACT
>CBDURX010000538.1:0-2293 GCA_965369485.1 uncultured bacterium
AGCCCGCGGCATGATCGCTTCCTTCGGTCGGCTGTTCCGGAGCCTGGACGGTCTGGAACTGCCCACGGTGATGGTCGTAGATGGCGCCGCCCTCGGCGCCGGGTTCGAGCTCGTCATGATGGCCGACGTGCTCCTGGCCACCGCGCGCGCGACTTTTGGTCAACCCGAGATCCGGGTGGGCTTCTTCGCCCCCGTCGGGGTAGTCGAGCTTCCCCCTCTGGTAGGACGGGCCAAGGCCCTGGAAATCACCTGTACGGGCCGGATCTATAGTGCCGAGGAGATGTATCGGTGTGGTCTGGTCAGCCAGGTCGTCGCGCCTGAGAATCTGGATGAAGCCTTGGAGACGTTGCTGAAGGACTTCCGACGCGCCAGCCCACTGGTGATGCGTTTGAACGTACGCACACTCAAGCGGATGCGCGGACAGTCCTTCTCGGCAGCACTCGCTGAGGCGGAGAAGGTGTTTCTGGAGGAGTTGATGGCCGCCGAGGATCCGGTCGAAGGCATCAACTCCTTTTACGAGAAGAGGAAGCCTGCCTGGAAGAACCGCTGATCAGTAGTGCCGGATCCGGGTTAGGGAACGGAGGTGGAGATGCGAATCGTCATCGTCGGCGCTGGTGCCCTCGGGGGGGTCGTGGGTGCGCACCTGTGCGAGGCGGGTGAGGATGTAGTCCTCGTGGATATCAACGCACCACGGGTGCAATTGCTCAACGAGGACGGAATCTACATCTCCGAGGGAACCAAGGGCGAGCGCTGTGTCCGGATTCGCGCCGTAACGAGCGTGGCCGGCCTCGCCACGGCCGACCTCGTCTTCATTGCCGTCAAGAGCTATCAGACCGAGGTCGCCACGCGCGCCACTCTGCCTGTCATTGGGCCACAGACCTACGTGCTTTCCATGCAGAACGGTATCGGTAATGCGGAGGTGATAGCGGAGGTCCTCGGACCCGCGCGGGTGCTTTGCGGGATCACCTACCACAGCATCCAGCACACGGGCCCCAATCGGTTGCGTTACCGGCCGGGTATCAAACCGATCCAGATCGCGCCCAGCGATGGCAAGATCACCCAGGAGATCGAGGCGATCGGCGAGGTATTCCGCAGTGCTGGTCTGAATACGAACGTCGTTGACAATATCGACGATGTGATCTGGCAGAAACTCCTGCATAACGCCGTGGTCAATCCCGTGTCGGCTCTGACGGGGTTGACTTGCCGAGACCTCCTGGAAGACGAGGATTTGCAACAATTCATGCGGGCACTCTGCCTGGAGCAGATCGCCATCATGCGCGCACGTGGGATTCCAATCGTGGACGAGGAAGACCCCTACCGCCCCGTCATCGGCTCCCAGAAAGCTCTGGGGAAGAACCGTCCCTCCATGTGGCAAGATCTCGTGCGCGCCAACCGCACTGAGATCGACGCCATCAACGGCGCCGTGGTCGAAGAGGCAGCACGGTTGGGGTTGGAGGCGCCGCTTAACTGGGGACTGGTGCGTTTCATTCATTCACGCGAGAGGCAGAAGTTCCTCCGCAAGCGGGAGATATCGGAAACACTCCAGGCGGCCACTGCGAGCACGCCGGAGGCGGTGGCGAGATCGGTGCCGAAGGGACAGGCTCGTCCCATTCTCAAGGACGCCGAGGGTGGCATGCCGCAGGGACGCGTCCCCTTGAAGACGGCGCCAAAACTGAAGGATTTCTTGCACAAATACTACCAGGACGTTCAGGCGGCCAGTGATGATCCCCTGCGCCGGGTGGTCTGGATCTCCGGCATGGGGCCGGTGGAGATCGTGCGTGCTCTCGGCATGACGCCCTATTTTCCCGAGAACCACGCGGCGCTCATCGGTGCCAGCCGGCAAACCGGCAAGTATATTCCCCGGGCGCTGGCCGAGGGATTCTCGCAGTTTGCGAGTTCGGCCATGGCGAGTGACATCGGCGCCGTCCTGATGGGAGAGAGCCCCTTGGTCTCGGTCTACGGCATCGACGGCCCTCCGCGGCCGGACGCCATGGTCTACAACACGAATTACGGCCAACGGTTCATCCGTTGGTTCGAATACTACGGAGATCATTTCCAGGTCCCGATCTATGGCCTACACCCGCCGGCCACTCTGGACGAGCTGGACGCCATCGAAATCGACTCAGCGTCACAACAGATGCTGCGCCTAGTCTCCCAGCTGGAAGCATTGAGTGGTGAAAAGCTGGATTTCGACCGACTGGCGGAGGTGGTCCGTAACACGGCCAAGGCAGCCCGGTTGTGGACGGAAATTCTCGACCTGGCCCAGACCGTTCCCTCGCCGTTGACCTTCTTC
>CBDURX010000539.1:0-2288 GCA_965369485.1 uncultured bacterium
CACGGTCTTGCTTATCCGCGATGGTATCAGCGAACACGTAAGTCATCACATTCTGCATGATCCGCGCATTCAGCTGGCCGCTCTCCTGGGTGCGAACCCAGAGACCGTAGTCGTGCTGTGCGAGGAGGTTCTCGAAGTCAGCGGTCTCGAGTTTCTGGCCCCTGGCGAGGAGGCTGCCGAGATCCAGGAACGCTTCCTGAGCGGTGTGCTCCACCACGACACCGCAATCGTCGTCGGCAGCGGATCCCGCTGAAACTTCCTGGCGGCTGGCCGGGGGTCGGCTTTCGCTCTGGCAACCCGAAAGGGTAACGAGGCACGCGAACACGCCCAGGGCCAGGAGGCGGTACTGATTGTGAACCCGTGAACCTTGCATTATGTTACGCACCATCGACCTCTCCTCTCTACATGTTGATGGGAACCAGCATAATTTAACATACCGCCGGCCGTTGCCAAGCCGCAGGGAGGAAAAAGATGGAGAACGAGGAGGTCGGCTCCTCCTCACGGGGTCCACATGCTCCTGGTGCACGAAATCTACCACACGATTCTGGGTGAGTCCCGCGAAGCGGGACGTCCGTGCATCATCGTGCGCCTGACCGGGTGCCATCGGCGGTGCCGATACTGCGACACGGAGTACGCGTTCACGGGGGGCGAGGAACGGAGCGTTGCGGATATCTGCCGGAGCGTGGCCCAGGGAGACGCTCGTACGGTGCTGGTGACCGGCGGCGAGCCTTTGCTCCAGGACGAGGTTCTGCCGTTGCTGCGGGAACTGCTGGCGGCGAACTACCGCGTACTGCTGGAGACGAGCGGTACCAAGGCTCCGGTCTCGTTGGCCGCCGTGCCGGCGGGGGTGCACCGGGTCGTGGACGTCAAGACCCCCGGCAGCGGTATCGCGGCAGATCAGATCGACTGGGCGGGTATCCGCAGTCTGGGTCATAACGACGAGGTGAAGTTCGTCTGCTGCGACCGCAATGACTACGAGTGGGCGCGGGATGTGGTGCGGGACGTCGATCGTCTGCCCGTGGAGACGGACGTCGTCTTTTCACCCTCCCATGGCCAGCTCCCCTTGGGCGACCTGGCCGGGTGGATCCTGGCGGATGGTCTCGAGGTGCGGTTACAATTCCAGCTGCACAAGGCTATCTGGCCCGACCAGGATCGTGGCACCTGAAAGTGACCTGGTCGACAGCCCGCTGAGGTGGACATGACAAAGCCGACTCGCTTGGCCGACAACCCTCTGGCCGACAACCCTTTGGCCGTCGTGCTCGTCAGCGGAGGCCTCGACTCCTGCGTTTGCCTCGCCGAGGCGCAACGCCGGTTCACCACGGCCGCCCTGCACGCCAACTACGGACAGCGGACCGAGGCCAGAGAGCTACGCGCTTTCCAGGCCATTGCCGATCACTACGGCATCTCCCGGCGCCTGGTGGCGGATATCGGTTTCTTGAAGGAGATCGGGGGCTCGAGTCTGGTCGATCCCGGCCTGCCGCTGCCTGAAGGGCTGCCCACCGGGAGCACGGTCCCGCTGACCTACGTCCCCTTCCGCAACGCCCACATCCTGTCGGTCGGCGTTTCCTGGGCCGAAGTGCTGGGTGCGGAGGCATTGTTCATCGGCGCCGTGGAGGAGGACAGCAGCGGATATCCCGACTGCACAGCCGAGTTCTTCCGCAGGTTCGGCGCCGCCGTGGACGCCGGGACCAGGCCCGAGACCCGGATTGCCATCCAGACACCGCTTATCCATCTCACCAAGGCAGATATCGTCAAGCGGGGGATCGCGCTCGGTGCGCCGTTGCAGTTGACCTGGTCTTGTTACCAGGGAGACGAGGTGGCCTGCGGCGTGTGTGAGAGTTGCCGGCTACGCCTGCGCGGCTTCGCGGAGGCCGGCCAGGAGGATCCCCTACCTTACGCCTCGCCCTGATTCTCGAAGCGGGAAAAGTCGAACTTCTTGTAGGCGTCGCACCGCGAACAGAGGTGGATCAGGTCGCGTCGGCCGTCGTCCAACAGGGCACGTAACTGGCTGGCGACGTATCCGTGCCAGATGTCCAGAACGTGCATTGCGTGAACGTTGCCGACGACGGCCCGTTCGTGGACGTCCCAGCAACAGATGGTCGCGTTGCCATTGGCATAGAAGAACATCTCGTCGAGGATCTTCAGGCACGGTTTGAGCACCACGTCCTCGCGCCGCTGGCCTGTCCAGGGCCACTGGTACATCTCGGTGATCAACACCTCGCTGCACTGCCGACCCCAGAACTGCTTGTAGTCTGCGATCTCGTGGCGGTTCTCCGGCAGGTCGATCA
>CBDURX010000540.1:0-2279 GCA_965369485.1 uncultured bacterium
CGAGTGGGCGTTTCCTCCGACGAGTCGGGAGAAAGGCCGATACTAGAATGATATCACATTAATATCATACCCGCCATCCGTGTGGTTTATTCACAGGGTTGTAGATTCGAAATTGTGTCCGCTCAATCCGTGGTGAGCTCGAAGACGCTCTCAGCCCTCACCGGTCGAGCAGACACAATTTCGCAGCCACAACCCCATTTTAAAGCCAAAAGACCGTCCCGTGACGGTCTTTGAGCTCAATATATTCGTCCTGGCGGGGAGTGAACTGCCTGGTTAACCGGCCTCCTTCT
Source organism: uncultured bacterium (assembly GCA_965369485.1). Taxonomy (GTDB): domain Bacteria; phylum Krumholzibacteriota; class Krumholzibacteriia; order LZORAL124-64-63; family LZORAL124-64-63; genus CBDURX01. Next base: position 291 of record CBDURX010000540.1, read on the forward strand.
CCTTCCACACCTGGATGGTGGCCAGGATGGTCTGGGTAGCCAGCTCCATGTCTTTGATGCACACCCACTCCGTGTAGCTGTGGAAGCTCTGCTCGCCTGTGAACAGGTTCGGTGTGGGCAATCCGCGGGCCGAGAGGTTCGATCCGTCGGTGCCGCCACGTATCGAGCCCAGCTTCGGCTCTATCCCGATCTTCTGGATGGCCTCCATGGCGTAGGCCACGGCACGGGGCTCCTTCTCCAGGTCGTACTTCATGTTCCGGTAGTACTCCTTGATCTCGATCGTGACCTTTGCGCCGGGCCAACCCGTACAAGCCTTCTCAGCCTTCTCGCGGATGAAGTCGGCCTTGGGTTTCAGTTCTTTTTCGTCGAAGTCGCGGATCAGGAGTGTGACCTTGGTCTCGGAGGTGTTGCCCTCGATACCGATGGGGTGGATGTATCCCTCCATCCCCTCCGTGGTTTCCGGTGCACCTTCCCGAGGCAGGCTGGCCACGAAATCCGCGGCAATCTTGATGGAGGGTATCATCTTGTCCTTGGCGTAGCCGGGGTGGATGTCTCGGCCGGTGAACGTGACGATGGCGCTGTCGGCGCAGAAGGTCTCGTTCTCGATCTCACCACGCTGACCGCCGTCCATGGTGTAGGCCACCGTGGCGCCGAACGCCTCGATGTCGAAGTGCTTGACACCCTGTCCTACTTCCTCGTCGGGTGTGAACGCGATCTTGATGGGGCCGTGCTTGAAATCGGGATTCTCAACCAGACGCGTGATTGCCTCCATGATCTCTGCGATGCCCGCCTTGTCGTCGGCCCCCAGCAGTGTGGTTCCGTCGGCGGTGATGATGGTCTCGCCGATGCACTCGTTCAGATAGGGGTTGTCCTGGAGTGTGATGACTACGTCGTTCTTGGGCAGCGCGATGTCCCCACCCTGGTAGTTCTCGTGCAGGACAGGCTGGACATTTTCCCCGGATACCTCCGGATAGGTGTCCATGTGCGAGACGAAGCCGATCACGGGCACCTTCTCGCCGCTGGGGAAATTGGCGGGAATGGTGGCCGTTACGTAACAGTTGTCGTCCACGGAGGCGCCCTCGATGCGGAGATCTTTCAGTTCCTGTACCAGCTCGCGGGCCAGATCGAACTGTCGCTCGTGTGAGGGGTAACTTTCTGAACCCTCCACGGCCGTCGTGTGGATCTTGGCGTACTTGACGAAGCGCTCCAGGAGGGTGGGGTATTGCGAATCCGGTTTCCGGTCTAGCATCATGCTCCTCCGTCTGAGGCGGAAATGGACGAAAATCACGCGGTTAGAGTCACCAATTATTACTACCTGACCGATGCGGGCGCAAGGTGAGCTGGGGGGCGGACAACTCATTGTTGTCCAAACCAGCCGTAAATGGTAGGTTCCCTCGGTCTACCCGGCGCCCGCGAGTTGCCCCGTCAGGTGCGGCTCGGCACGGAAGCGCCCCGTCCTTACCCCGGAGGTTCCCATGGAAGTGACCGGCAAAGTCAAGGTTTTGCCCGACAACGCGTACCGGATGCTCGAACCCGGCGAGGAGTACGTGCCGATCATCCCGGCTAGCCAGATCGTGCCGGAGGCCACCACTTACTCCGTTACCTGGGGGCTGTTCTACGCCGTGCTGTTCTCGGCTGCCGCCGCGTATCTGGGCCTCAAGATCGGCCAGGTGTTCGAGGCGGCCATCCCCATCGCGATCCTGGCGGTAGGCGCATCGGTGGCTGCGGGGCGGAAGAACGCCCTGCAGGAAAACGTCATCATCCAATCCATCGGCTCCGCTTCCGGCGTCATCGTCGCCGGCGCCATCTTCACCATCCCGGGCCTCTACATCCTGGGACTGGACCAGGAGGCCGGGTTCTTTCGCATCTTCATGGCCTCGCTGCTCGGTGGCCTTCTCGGCCTCCTTTTCCTGATTCCGTTCCGCAAGTACTTCGTGAGGGACATGCATGGCGAGTTCCCCTTCCCCGAGGCGACCGCCACCACGGAGG
>CBDURX010000541.1:0-2276 GCA_965369485.1 uncultured bacterium
GGGCGGGGGTAAAGTAGCTGGACTGGAGCTGTGTCTTGGTTCTCGGCATGGATCTTCCTCACGCACCGCCGGTGGAGCATGTCTCACTTCAGCAAGGTCATGTGCCGGGAGAGACTCTGATCACCGGCCTCGAGGCGATAGATGTAGGTGCCGGAGGCCACCGGCCTTCCCCTGTCGTCGCGGCCGTCCCAGCGTGTCTCGTGCACACCGGCCGACGTCCGGTCCCGCACCAGGGTCCGCACACGGCGCCCGTCACTCCGGTACACCGCTAGTATAACGGTGCGCTCCTCACGCAGGCGAAAGGTTATGGTGGTCTGCGGATTGAACGGGTTGGGGTGGTTCTGATCCAGGGTTGCCGGAGCCGGCACGCCGCCATCTTCTGGGCCGACAGTGGTGGGCTCGGGGACGATCTTGTAGACTTCGCCTTGCCCTTCGGCGGACCGGTCGACGATGTACAGCTCACCGCGCCCATCCTCCCCGAAACCGGAGATACCCGCGATAAAGAGGCCGCCGCCTGGGGCCAGCTCCGCCGTACGCTCCTGGAACTCGGTCACCTGGCCGTCCTGCATCTTGAAGGACCAGATCTGGCCGCTGCACCAATCGGCGAAGAAGTAATGTCCAACCAGCTCCGGAATGGCGACGCCTCTGTAGACGAAGCCGCCGGTCACGGAACAGGCCGGGTTGTGCGGGAACTCGTGGACAGGTGCAGTCAAGCCACCAGGGTCGCAGTTGGAGGGAGGATTGAAGCAGTGGTTGCCCTCCATCAGACGCCAGCCGTAATTCTCGCCCCCGGCACTGCCGGCCGGCTGGAAGTCGATCTCCTCCCAGAGGTTCTGGCCGACATCGGCGATGTACATGTCGCCGGTGAAGCGGTCGAAACTCCAGCGGTAGGGATTGCGCAATCCCTTGGCCCATATCTCGTCCCGTGGGTCGCCCTGCCCCACGAAGGGATTGTCGGACGGGATGGCGTAGGGTATGGCAGTGTCCACGTCGATACGCAACATCTTGCCCAGCAAGGTCCCGTCGTTCTGAGCGAGGTTGTCCTGATCGCCCGCGCCGCCGCCGTCGCCCATGCCGATGTAGAGGTAGCCGTCACTGGGGCTGAAGGCGAGTGTGCCGCCGTTGTGGTTGGCGTGGGGCTGGTCGATCTTCATGAGAATCACGGCGCTACCGGGATCGGCCAGGTCGGGGTCGTCCGAGACCGTGTAGCGGGCGATGGTCGTGGAGTCGCCGCTGTCCGTGTAGTTCACGTAGAAGAAGCCGTTAGCGGCGAAGGCGGGATGGAAGGCCAGCCCGAGCAATCCCCGCTCGTCGAAGAAGGAGCCGTTGGATACCAGCTGCTGGATGTCCAGGAACGACTCCGCCAGCAGTGCGCCGTCCTTCACGATGAGGATCTTCCCCTTCTGCTCCACGATGAAGATGCGCTGAAGGTCCCCCGCAGGAGCCGTCACGAACACCGGCCTCCGCAGGCCGGAGGCGACCAGTTCGGTGGTGACCGCCGCCGCCGTGGTGCCGGCCCACACAGCCAGCAAGGCCGTCAGAGTGATCGTGGTCAAACCGGCCAGGGCGATTCGAGATGATACCAGAGCCGCCCGCTGGTGTGGATAGGTGGTGCATGTCATGACGGTCTCCTCACGCCTGTGCTGCTTGTCCCAGGGCCGGCCTCAGGATCTCGCGTGCGAACTGGGCCAGACTGGTGTTGGTCGTGGTCTCGGCCGTGCGCGGCTCGGCCGGGTCCAGGCGACCCGCACTTATGGCCTCGTAGAGCTCCAGATACATTTCCACCACGACGTCCGGCGTGCCCATACCCTGCAATGTCTGGCGCATTTTATCCGGGGTGATCTCGACGTAGGAGATGCTGCGCCCCAGCTCCGCGCTGAGGATCTCCGCGGCGCGGGCGTGGGACAGGTCCTCCGGGCCGTGTACACCGATGGTTCTCTGGCCGGTCCAGTTCTCGTCCAGCAGCCAGCCGGCCGCCGCGTTGGCGATGTCGCGGGTGGCCACCATGGGAAGGGTTTTCTGTGCCGTGACCGGCAGGTAGAAAGCGCCGTCCTTGGCGAGGGTGGACAGATGGACCAACAGGTTTTCCATGAAGTAGGCGGGCCGCATCACCACCACGTTCTCGCAGCGGCCCAGGACGACCTTTTCGACCTCGCCCAGGATGGAGACTGGTCCTGCGCCGGGCCCGGAGTGAGCGCCGGTGCTGGAAAGTAGAACAATGCGGTGGACGTCGTTCTCACGGGCAATATCGGCGGCCTGCTCCGCGCTATGGCAGG
>CBDURX010000542.1:0-2263 GCA_965369485.1 uncultured bacterium
GAAGAAACCCGTAGCCCGCTGTCATCCTCACCGCGCCATACTGTCTCGTAACGACCGACCTCCTGATACTCGCTGAGCAACGTCGACACGAATGCGCCACTGAGGTCGTAAACACGAATGTGCACTCGCCCTGGCCGAGCCACTTCGTACCGAATCACCGTGGCCGGGTTGAAGGGATTGGGACGGTTCTGTAAGAGAGTAGTCCGCATCGGGAGATCGGAAACTCCTTCAAACCGCGAAGCAACATACTCCTCGCTGCCCACCAGCAACTGGAATCGTGCATCCGCATCTTCCTGGATATAGTCGCGATGTCCGCAGAAATAGCGGTAGGTGTTCAACTCGAGCAAGTCGGTGGTGCGGCCGAGGTCGTTGTCCACGAGAATGGCAACAGTCTCTGCTGGCAGGGACTGAACCCCATCTACAGTCAAGACCACCTCGTCCCCGACTCCCTCGACAGTAAAATTCTTCGCCACGTCGAAGCGCCAGGAATGCCCCTCCTCCACCGACTCTGTTTTGCGACGATAGTCAACCGTGTAGTGACCTCCCTTGGCTTCCCAAGAAGTGTGAGGGAAGTAGAGTGACAACGACCGCTCCGGTGCCGGGGGTGGCTCGTGTCGGTCGTGACGATCCCAGGTGTTGCTACCATTCGCGGCAATGCCGAGCCGGTTGGCCCCGTCCTGCACACCGGCACAGGAAGCTGTGATCGTTATTTGCCAGAGGACATCCCCGTCCAGTAGCCGGTCCTTGTCTTTGGACTCTGCCATCCCGGCTGAAGATGCCTGTGGGGGGATGCTGACGACGAGATCCTGCTCAGGGTCTGTGTTGTTCCTGATCCAGTAACCTGCGAACGGCTTAAGGTCTCCTACCTCGACATAAGGGGTTCCGTCGTAGAACCATGGCCCCTCGATCTCCGCCTGGCCCGGCGGCTGGCCGTCTACCAGCACCGCGTCCCACGCTACCGGGAAGACATACGGACAGCCCACCTGGTTCCAACCAGGCGTCAGGGTGATAGTGAAGGCACTGTCGGTCGGCGTCGAATAACCGGTGATCGGCGCCGTTGTGATCCGGCTCGTCTCCCGGCAGATCAACCAGTAACCCCGGCCAGGTGCGGGGCGGAACTCCTCAGCATAAGCCTCATCAGACAGCTCCACGTATCTCGCTTCCAGTGGCAACCAGCGGAATGATCGCCAGCGCTGAGGATCATAGCTGCCGAACTCCGATTGCTCGAAAAGTAAGGCCTCCAGCGTGCCGGTGAAGTCCTCAGGGAACTGAAGCGGCACCGAGACCATGCGATACAGATTGCCAGGATGGCTCTGTACCTCTTGCAGATCCGGTACCGTGATCTGGATCGTGTAGGGGTTTTGATCTGGACCTGCGGATGGATCGGTCAGGGACTGGGTCAGCGTCTGGACCTCGACCCAGTACTCCAGGCCCCGCGGCCCAGCCATGCTGTCCGGGATCGTGCCTACCAGCAGGGGATCAACGAACGCGAGGTCCACAGGGCTGTAGCTCTGCTCACCTGCCAGCCGGTAATGGAGTTGGCCGGTGACGAAATCAGTCCCAGCAGGCAGGAAAACCTCCACATCAATGGCCCGCTGCTGGAGATACCCACTGCCCGCAGTCGGCCGGGCGGAGGTGGAAATCCCAGCGGGGGCTTCCACGGCCAGGCTAAAGAAGTTGCCTCCCGTAGTATCAGGTGGGTCGTTGGCGAACACCGCGCTGTTCTCAAGTTCAATATAGTAAAGCAGGCCGGCTTCCGTGACGTCCTGACCTGGTATCACGCCGATGAACGAGCTAACCTGGACAGTCATCTCTAACGTCGTGAATTCCGTACTGCCATCGTTGGGACGGTAATACAGGGCGCAACGCTCGAGATTCACGCACTCGTCGGGGATCACCAGCACCGTCAGCGCATCACCCAGGGGAGCTGTATCGCCTTCGAGCAGGGCCTGGGTCTTTACCGTGAGGGCGCAGATATCCGTTACAACAGGAATATGAACCGCGGGAGTCAACGGCGCATCGCTGCTGATCACCACGTCGCCCGTGGTGGCCAATTCTGTGCGTGGCCCCAAATAAACGGTCCTCTCGCTCGAGGAGTCGGGGAGCACAGAAAATGAGACTTCATCTGCCAACCACATTTCCAGCGACGGAAGAATGACATTCGTAACGTTCAGATCCTCATTGCCGGTGTTGGTCACCGAGAAGATGGCTGGCACCGTGTCTCCGACCGTGACCCCGGGAAATACGAGCGTAACCGGCGCCA
>CBDURX010000543.1:0-2256 GCA_965369485.1 uncultured bacterium
GTGCCGGGTGGCTGCGTAGGCAACGCCTGGGTTGCCCAATCCCACCACCAGCTGCAAGGCAGTCTCACTCCCTCGGCATCATCACGAAAGCCGGACCGCGAAGCGATTCAATTATGTGGGCCAATCGAAACGAGGCGAGGCCGTGACCTCACCTCGCCAAGATTGTATGCGTTGCTCGCGGATGGCCAGCCACTGCAACCCGCCTGAGAGACGGCGGCGGGTAACCGAGTCCCGCGGACCACCTGGAACTTTATGCGGGCTAGGAATCCTTGTCCTTGCGGCCGTCTTTTCCTTCACTGTCTTCCGTGTCCTCGGGTTTGGCCTCGCCTTCGCCTTCCGCAATCTCTTCACCCTCGGCGACCTCACCCTCGGCGACCTCCTCTTCCTCGACGTAGATGGTGGGCGCCTTCAGTAGCAGGACTAGCGCCTCGGCATCGTTGATGATCTCGCCGGCGGAGATCTCGAGATCCTTCACGTACAGCCTGTCGCCCAGCTCCAATCCCGTCACGTCCACCTTGACGACATCGGGCAGCTCGCGCGGCAAGCAGCGGACCTCGATGCTGTCCAGGATCTGCGCAACGTTGGCATCACCGCGCTTGACCGCCAGAGATTCGCCTTCCACCTCGATCCTGACCGGAGCGACGATGTGTACTCCGCGAGGGATTTCGAACAGGTCGATGTGCAAGATTGTGTCCTTGACAGGATGCCGCTGGATCTCGCGCAGCAGCGCAATGGAATCGTCATCGGCGCTTTCCTGGTTGAGCGAGAAGATGACGCTGCTTCCGTACACAGCGGCCATAGCCTTGGTGATCTCGGCCGAATCGACCTCGATGGTGACAGAATCCTTGCCTTGCCCGTACAATACGGCGGGAATGCGGCCGGCCATGCGTGTCCGCCGGTTTGCATTCTTGCCCGTCGTATGCCTTGGATAAACGTTCAGTTCCACGAGTGCCATACCGATATGCCTCCAGCTCTACACCACGCACAACCCCCGGACACCGTGGCCCGGCCAGTTTCCGGCCCGAAAGTGTTTCGGGGGAATGATAGTCAGAATCCTCTGCCAAGACTAAGGAGTGTTCAAATAAACATGTTATGTCGGCTTTGTCAAGTTACCACCCCGGGCCGGGTTAGACGAACAGAGCACTGACGGTCTTTTCCAGGTGAATTCTCTCGATGGCCTCCGCCAGCAACGGTGCCATGTCCAGTACCTTGATCTTGGGGCACTCATCGAAGCGGTCGAAGGGGATCGTGTTGCTGATCACGACCTCCTTGAGTGGCGATTTATTGAGGAGCTCGAGAGAGCCTCCCGATAAGATGGGATGAGTGCAGCAGGAGGTCACAGAGAGCGCACCTTGATCCTCGTAACAAACCCGGGCAGCGTCGGTTAGAGTGCCCGCGGTGTCGATCATGTCATCGAAAATGATCACGTCCATGCCCTTGACGTCCCCTATGAAGTTCATGACTACAGTCTTGTTGGGGCGTGGACGCCGCTTGTCGATGATGGCGAGGGAGGCATCCAGACGCTTGGCGAATGCTCGGGCCATCTTGATGCTCCCGACATCCGGCGCCACCACGGCCAGGTTGTCACGGGACCAGTCCTTGAAGTGCTTCAGCAGGATAGGGGCCGAATAGAGGTGGTCCAACGGAATATCGAAGAAACCCTGGATCTGGGGGGCGTGCAGATCGATGGTCAGGACGCGCTGAGCGCCGGCCTGCGTGATCAAGTTGGCCATGAGGCGCGCAGCAATGGGGACCCTCGGCTGGTCTTTGCGATCCTGACGCGCATAGCCGAAATAAGGTATGACGGTGGTCACACGGCGGCATGAGGCACGGCGGACGGCGTCCAGAAGCAGCAACAACTCGATGATGTTCTCCGCCGGTGGCTGTGTCGGTTGCACGATGAAAACGTCGGTGCCGCGGATGTTTTCCTTGATCTTGATCTGGATTTCGCCGTCGGAGAAGTTTCCTGCTTCTACGTCGAGCAGGGACACGTTGAGGTTTTCCGCGATTTTCCGACCCATTTCGGGGTGTGCGTTCCCGGCGATGACCACTAGCTCATTGTACATCGGGCTATGACCTCCGGAGAGATGCGGCCTGGGGTGTTGCTATCCGACAGGAAACAGGATTGGGGAACAACCTCAAACGAGCAGTGGCGCCATGGGGGAAGAGCATCGTGATATGACTGGCTGGGGCGGCAGGATTCGAACCTGCGAATGCAAGGACCAAAACCTTGTGTCTTACCACTTGACGACGCCC
>CBDURX010000544.1:0-2240 GCA_965369485.1 uncultured bacterium
GTCGCTGGTGATGATCAGGTAGGAAACGGCGCTACCGCTGAGAGCAGGCGTCCGGGTGGGCTGGAATCCGCCCGTGGGTTCGGGCACCACCACGCCGTCTTGGCGCTGGTACCCGGCCAGCGCCTCCGGATTGACCACCCACTGGGCCAGCATCCGCTCCGCCCTTTGCCGTTCACCTGGCACCAGGCGCATCCGCTGCGCCGTGTCCGAGGGAGAGAGGGCGTCACCGGGCAGCAAACGGATCTCGTAGCGATCCAGGACTTCCACGGCCGTCCAGTTGCCTGCCGCGTCGCGGATGGCCCGCAGAGGGTAGAGTTGTACGCTGACGAAGCGGAATCCACGCCAGGTGTGGCTGCCCGCGTACTCGCCCCACAGCTCGGGGTAACTGTTCTGTCCCACACCCAGACGCTGCACCACGATTTCCTCGCCCTGGTCACTGGTGAGCACACCGCCGAGAGCGATGGGACCCGGCAGCGGCTCGAGGTGGGTCTGCAACGGCACTACTTCGATATCGCCCAAGTCGGTCTCGGGCGGGACGAGGATGTGCAAGTCCACGGTGGTCAGGACGGGCCTGTTTGTCTCGGAGAAAAGTCGGGTGCCCGGCAGCTGCGGCGCTAGCCCACCGCCGGCGTCGGGTGACCAGGTCAGGGCAGCTCCATCCAGTGTGCCGTGGTAGAGAATGGCTCCACCCGAGTTGTCCCGACCGGCTGAAAACGCGGGTGAATGTGCAAGGAGAATGCCACAGGAAACCATGAGAATGACAGGGAGATGCTTCCTCATTGTGCGAGCCCTCCAGAGTCTAAACCGCTGTCCACGGCGGGCAGATGAATCCACACCGGGGATCTTTGCAGAGCTGTCTTGGGTGAGGAGTAGACTCCTCGGGGTCGTAGCAATGTCGTTGTGGCTGGATAGCCCCTAGCCCAGGTACCCTGTGCAATCCGGCGCCATCACTGTTGTTCATTAGCTCTGGACTCTAAAGGCTCCTCCAGGCTCGTGACCGGGACCCCAAGGGGAGGGAACTCGCGAATGCACATTATACCACAGCAGAATGAACAATTCTACTGTTGTTAATATGATTGGTTGTGGCTTCGAAATTGTGTCTGCCCGACCGGTGGGAATTTTCCTCCCACGCCTTTGGGTGTGGTAGTCTGTGCGTACGAGAGACCAACCATATATGTCAGGGAGGTGTCGTCATGCCGTGTGCGAAGTTGTTGGAGTACTTGGACGAGAGTGGCGTCTCCTACGAGATGATCGAACACCCTGAGGCATACACCGCTCAGGAGATCGCCAGCCGGGCCCGCATCTCGGGCAAGCAACTGGCCAAGACCGTCATGGTGAAGATCGATGGGAAGATGGCCATGGCCGTTCTCCCCGCGGACAAGCGGGTGAACCTCACCCTACTGAAGCAGGCGGCCGGTGCAGAGATGGTCGCTGTCGCCACCGAGGCGGAGTTCAAGGACATGTTTCCGGATTGTGAACTGGGTGCCATGCCGCCCTTCGGCAACCTGTACGGCATGGAGGTTTACGTGGCCGGCAGCCTGGCCGAGGTCGACCAGATCGCTTTCAACGCGGGCCTGCACACCGAGCTGATCAAGATGGCCTACGCGGATTTCGAGAAGGTCGTCGCGCCGAAGATTGCGCGATTCTCCTACCGCCAGGCGCGGGATAAAGACGAGTAGGCTTTTTCCTCATCCTTGCCACACTTCTTCGTGAAAAATCCGGGCTAGTCTTCGACCACGGTCATGAGATCGCGTTTGTGCTCTTCCTCTTGAATCAGAATGTCCTCGAGAACACGGCGGAGACCATATTCCCGCAGGGCTTCCGCCTGAGCGATTCGTTCTTTGTAGCTATCGATGGCGTGCTGTTCACCACGCAGATCCTGCCTCAGCATCTCGAGGGAGTCATGTGAAACCTCTCGCTTCTCGACGTCTACGGTGGGCGTACCGCCCAAGTAGTCGATCTGCTCGGCAAGCATTACGGCGTGCTGCATTTCTTCCTGTGCGTGCACGAGCAGCTCCTTCTGGATCGACTCGTATTTCGCGCCGGTGATAACTGCTGCGTGCTGTGTGTACTGGATAGCCGCAGCGAACTCCCACTCGAGATCCTTGTTCAGAGTGTCGAGTAGTTTCTCAAGAGTCATTTTCATAATAGCTCCTTCGTGAATAATCCGGGCTAGAGGAGAGGCAAGGGCCTGTAACGATATAACTGACCTATTTATCTTACCTTCCTGGAACGAGGGT
>CBDURX010000545.1:0-2234 GCA_965369485.1 uncultured bacterium
AGCGGTCATCTGCGCCTCCTCCTGTCGGGAGGTGAAGGGATCGGATCTCGTGAACCATCACTAACGCCTATACTCGAAACATGCAATGAGTATTCGTGCCGTGGGCCAGGAATTGGGTTGCGGCGGGGTGGCGGGCGTCTGACCCGACTAGATGATCCGACTGAATGATCCGACTAAATGTAGCGTTCCCAGAAGATGTAGATCAGAGGCAGCAGGAATCCGAGCCCCATCAGGACCCCACCCCGGCCCGACAACCCCTTGCGGCCCTTGACGAGGAAAATCCCCGTCAGGGCCAGGATTATCAGAACACCAGCGAAGACATCGGAGATACCGGTCCAGGGGGCCTGGCCCGTGTTCAGGTGCATGTAATTCAGATCGTACAGCAGCGGCCGTTTGGCGAACCCGTGGCGGACGACCTCGCCGGTGGCGAGGTTCACGTCCAGAGTCCCCTTGTTGACGAAGACCTGCAGCACGTCAGGTGCGGCGCGCCAACAGCTCTTGACCGGTTCGTCCAGCTGGAGGCGCTCCAGGACGAGAGGCGTGATCTCTGCAGTGTCTCCCCGCCCCACCGGCTCCATGAAGAACACCTCGACGCTGCGCGCGTAGTTGGCATCCCAGTGGTGGGCGTGGTTGACCGCGATGCCGCTGATCCCGTAAACGAGGGTCAGGCCCACAGCGACAAAACCCAGCTCGCGGTGTAGCCAGCGGCAGACCTTGCGGAAAGTGACCATAGGATCAGGCGCCGCTGTCGTCCGTCGATTCCTGCTTGGGCATCTCCTTGACCACCGCTCCCGTGCCGGTGATCTGATACAACGTCATGCACTCGGTCATTTTTTCGGGGTCGAACTCCTTGCCTTCCTCCTGGGCCTGGTAAGCGCAGACCTTCCTGGAAGTCTCGAGGTCGAGCTTGTTGGCGGTGAACACACCCTCGGCTAAAACGTGCTCGCCCACGATTTCCGGAGGAAACACGATCACGCCGTCCTTGACCTTCACCCTCACCGTCTCGCCTTCCTGGTTCGAGGCGATTTCGATCCAGCAGCCACGGTGCTTGCAGACGGACACGGCCGTGCCCTCGACCCGCACCACCTTGCCGACGTAGTCGTCGGGAGTCGCCAGCAACTGGCTGACCAGGATGGTGTCACTGGCGCTGACACCTTTCCCGTAAACCTTCTCCAGATCGGCCGCTTGACCGGCCGTCGCCAAGAGCACCAATGTCAGAACTGACGTCGTGATGATTCGGACGCGCATGAGTTTCCTCGCCTGCTGGGGGTGAAAAGATCGAGTGTCCGCCGGGAAGACGGTATCCGTATCCTCGAGTCCGCATTATACATGAAGCACTTCGGTGAGAGGTCAACTGCTTGTCCGGTCGCGCTTACTCCGATTGAATCGGTCAACCTACCACGCTGGGTACATCTCTCTCGCTACAGCGTTTCATGTAGAATGCCGGCTGGGGGGAAATGTGGCCTATCGGCAAGGGAATTTCAAGGCGCGGTTGGAATTTCAAGGAGCAGCTGGTCCGGTGCCGCTACCATCGGCCAGGGGCTCTGCCCCGTCGGTTCCGGCTGCTTCATCAGTCCCTGCCGCCCCAGCTTCCCGCAGGAAATCCAGCTCACGGTAACCTCGCTGGTAGGAGAGCACTGCTTCGTATATGTAGCCCTCATTCCGTACATAAGCCAGCGGTACGACCGAGTCGACCTGGTACCAGATATCCTCACTCCGATTCTCTTTCTCCAGCTTGAAACGCCGGGCCGGCAGCTCACGGCCGGCCACCGTCACCGTGTCTTTGCCGCAATCGTGTAGTATCTGCCGGAAGATCTCTCCTCCCTCGCTGAGATCCAGGACGCGAAGGGGCTGAGCACCCCCCGCTTCCGGGGGAACCCACTGATCCTCCAGGCGAAAGTAGATATCCAGTTCGGTCACATCGAACCCGGACCGGTCGATGTGCCGCACCTGCTTCTGGCCGCCGCGGTTGACCTCGAGAAGGTAACCTTCCCCTTCGCGGTGCAGCTGGACGTCCAGTCTGCCCAGGTTCACCTTGGACGACGCGCGCGCCGAGAGCAGGCCGTCAGCTCCATACCAAGCCGACACCTCCACGCTGTAGATCAAGCAGTAGTACTCGCTGTGCACCTGGATGTCCGCATCATAACTACAGCGCAGCGACGGTGCGCCGTCCATGATCTCGTCCTGTTCGCTGTAGACGATCTGGCCGGCAGCTTCGCCCTTGTGGGTCACAC
>CBDURX010000546.1:0-2228 GCA_965369485.1 uncultured bacterium
TGACCGGTTGTGGGAGAGAAGCCCCGCCCAATCTCCTGCTCATCACCATCGACACGACCCGGGCCGATTACATAGGCTGCTACGGCATGCAGGACGCACAGACGCCGCACATGGATGCCCTGGCCGCCGCTGGCACCCAGTTCATGCGTAACGTCTCCACCTCCCAGTGCACCAATCCGTCCCACGCCTCCATCCTGACCGGTCTCTATCTGGCCCGGCACACGGTCTACGACAATGAGACACCGCTGCCGGAGAGCGCCAGGACCATCGCCGAGATTTGCCAGGCCGCAGGCTACCACACCCTCGGAGCGGTCAGCGCCCGACACCTCAATCCAAACAATTCCAACTTCGGTCAGGGCCTGGACACGTTTCTGACGTGCGAGCCCGTGGAGCTGAAGGCCGGCGAGCGGAACGAGACCTTCCTGCACGAGCTACGCCGTGTGGCTGCCGAACCGCCGTTCTTCGCGTGGGTGCACTATTTCGACCCCCACGGTCACTACACTCCGCCCGCGCCCTACGACACCCTGCACAGTGTCACCGATGTACACGAGCCTTTACCTCCCCGTAAGTCCATGGAGATCGGCCCAGCCAAGCAGCGGGACCTGATCGATCCGGACGAGTTCATCGCCCTCTACAAGGGCGAGATTTCCTACCTGGACAGCGAGATCGGTAAGGTTCTCGCCGTGCTCGATAACCTTGGTGTCGCCGACGACACCATCGTGGTTCTGGTGTCCGATCACGGTGAGAGCATGACCGAGAAGGACATCTACTTTTGCCACGCCGGCATGTACAACCAGGTGCTTCATGTACCGCTGATCATGCGTTGGCCGGGGCACATCCCTGCTGGCTCGAGGGTGAAATCCGTGACCAGTTCCGTGGATGTCTTCCCGACGCTCCTTTCCCTCATGTCATTGTCGGATATGGAATTGGATATTCCGGGCAAGAGCCTGGAGCCGGTTTTCGAGCATCCCGAGGCCATCATCCACGAAGCCGTGTTCAGCGAGGCTGTACGCGGGGTCATCCGTTCAGTACATTACAATGGTTACAAGTACATGAAACCTTACCCCAGTGACTGGGCCTTGAAGGAAGCTCGCCTTTACCGCCCCTTCGAGGATTACTGGGAGGAGAAGGATCTGATAGACCACGAGACGGGCCGCGCCGGACGGCTGGAAATGTTACTGGATAACTGGCTCACTGCGGCGCAGGAAAAAGCCTTGCCGGCGGTGGAGGATCACGAGCTGGACGCCAAGACCAAGGAGGCTCTGAAGTCATTAGGCTATGTCAACTGAGATATTGATATTCCCCACATAACATGTTGAAAGCACAATGGCAGGGCCTTCAGCGGGATTTCACCTCGCTGACGAAGACCGGATCATTCCGTGGCTGCGGCCCGTCCGCCGGGGCGACTGGCTTGGCTTGACCGGCGGTATGGTCCTGGTGTTCGCTTTCCTGTTGGTGTCGCCCTCAGGAGGGCGTCCCGCCCTCGTTCCCTTGCCGTGGGACATGGCCCACCACTACCTGGGCGCGCTGCAAGTAACTCTTGCGCTGCAAAGCGGCGATCTGTCCCAGGTCTTGACGGAGATCCAGAGGGCGGATCTGTATCCACCGGGCCACTCTCTCTGGTTGGGTGCCTGGTTGGCGGTGTGGGGGGAATCGACACTCAGCTTGCAGCTCTTTCAAGGCAGCGTGGTCCTGCTGGCCGTTTGTGGATTGTGGATGGGTTCCTTGGTGCTGCAGACGAAGTGGCGCCAGGTCGCTTTCGCCTTCAGCGTGCTTTTCCTGGTCACGACCAACTCCATCATGGCTTACGCCTGGACCGTCATGCTGGAGATTCCCGCTCTCGCTCTGGCCATCTGGAGCAGTGTCGCCATCGGCTGGACCTGGCAAAGTCCCAGCCGCGGGCGTTACCTGCTGTGCACACTGTTCACCGTGGCGCTCCTGCTGACGAAGTACAACTTCGGGCTGCCGTTGCTGGCGGTTCTCTGTGCTCTGGGGGTCGGCCTGTTTCTCAGGGGTGAATACGAAAAGTCCAGCACACTGCTGGTGACCATGGTGCTGGGCTCTCTCACCCTGGCCATTTTCCTCGCCTGGCAGAGCGAGGGCTTGAACATGGCCTACCGGTTCGCGGTCAACCGGGACAACTCCGTGGGTTGGTCCGCCTGGGAGCGCCTGGCCTGGTACGGGCGGCAATACGCGGCAGGATATGTTGGCCACTGGGGTTGGGCCGT
>CBDURX010000547.1:0-2226 GCA_965369485.1 uncultured bacterium
TGAAGTACTTCTTCCGTTACCACGGGGAGGCTCGACTTGTCGGGTAGGAACGAAAATTGGGCGGGCTACAAGGCAACAGTGCTCGATGCCCTCGGTGACTTCTCGGCCGTGTATGGCGGGCTCAAGAAACAACGGCCGTCCGGCGATGGGTGGATCTCGGCCCTCTGCCCGTTCCACGAAGATACCAAACCCTCCTTCAGCTTCGACACCGCGACGGGCAACTGGACCTGCCACGCGGGATGTGGCAATGGCAGTGTAATCGATTACCTGATGAAGAAATCCGGCAGGTCGTTCAAGGAGGAATTGCTCGCTTTGGGGGATCAGTTCGGCGTCGAACCGCCCTCGACCGATAACACGAAGGTGTTGGCCACCCAAACCTTCGATTACCACGATGAGAACGGCCAACTCCTCTTTCAGGTATTGAAGAGTCCAAGCAAGAAATTCTTTCAGCGCCGGCCCAACGGGAACGGTGGTTGGATCAAGAACCTGAAGGGAGTTCGGCGTGTCCTTTACAAGTTGCCGGATCTGAAATCACGCCCCCGGGAGACCGTGTTTGTCGTTGAAGGCGAGAAGGACGCGGACCGGCTGCACCATGAGGGTCTGCTGGCTACGACAAATCCCGGCGGGGCCGGGAAGTGGCGGGCCGAGTACTCCGAAATCTTACGCGACCGCGATGTCGTGATTCTGCCGGACAACGACGGCCCCGGTCGAGCCCATGCCCTCCGGGTTGCCGAGGCGCTCCAAGGCCAGGCTTGCACCATTAAGATAGTTGAGCTTCCCGGTCTTGCGGAAAAGGGTGACGTTTCCGATTGGATTGATTCTGGCAGGGGCATCGAAGACCTCCGCAAGGAGGTGGCAGGTCAGGAAAGCTGGAGGGCTGAAGAAAGTGGGCAGGGGATATTCTCGCGACCGCTGATCCAGGTCAACGACCGCCAGCAGCGGGACGTCATCGCGGAAGCCTGGTCGGCGATCCATAAGGCGAACGACCCACCCAGCCTGTTCGTGAAATCGAGAAAACTGGTACGTCTTGTTGTAGATGAAAACGGTCCACGCATCGAGCAGGTGGACGAAGCAGCTGCCTACGGGCACTTGTTACGTGTCGCCAACTGGGGCAAGATCACACGTGATGGGTTGAAGGACGCTACGCCGCCAAAGGAAGTGGCTAGAGATCTATTGGTTAATCCCGATCCGGATCTACCCCTCCTTGAGAGCGTGGTTACAACACCGGTATTCGATACCAAGGGTCGGTTAGTCACCGAGCCCGGCTACCATCCTGAATCACGGCTTTGGTACCACAGGCCAGATGGATTTGAACTTGCCGACATTCCAGAACGTCCTACCGAGAACGAGGTGGGGAATGCCGTCGCACTGCTGCGCGAGGACCTGCTGGTGGACTTCCCATTCATCGCGGAGTCGGACGAAGCTCACTCCCTGGCCGCGCTGCTCTTGCCGTTCGCTCGCAGGCTGATTCCCGGCTGCGCCCCGATTCATCTGATAGAGTCCCCCACGCCCGGTTCGGGCAAGAGTCTGCTGGCCGACTTGATCTCCATCGTCACCTTGGGTCGGGCCTGCGAGCCGACAACGCTCTCGCGTGACGAGAACGAGACCAGGAAAAAGATCACATCCATCCTCGCCCGTGGTACGCCGATCGTGCTGCTAGACAACATCCGTGGCTACCTTGACTCGTCGCAGCTGTCATCTGCGCTGACGGCAGAAGTCTGGTCGGACCGTCTACTCGGCCAGTCGGTGATGGTCGAGTACCCAAACCGGGCCATGTGGCTGGTGACCGCGAACAACCCCCGCTTGTCGTTAGAGATCGCCCGCCGCAGTGTCCGCATTCGGATAGACCCTGGCGAAGACAGGCCGTGGGAGAGAAAGGGGTTTACACATGATCCCATACGACAGTGGGCTCGGGATCATCGGGCTGAGCTTGTGCATGCGGCTCTGGTTCTCGTGCAGAGCTGGCTGGTAGCGGGCCGTCCTGTGGGCGAGAAAACGCTGGGTTCGTACGAAGACTGGGCGGCGGTAATCGGTGGCATCCTGCGCCACGTAGGCGTCAGCGGGTTCCTGGAGGACACTGAGGAGTTCTATGCAGCCGCGGACCAGGAGGGCCAGGAGTGGAGGGCGTTCGTGGAAGCATGGTGGGAAAAGTTCCGTGACCAGTGGGTGACCACGAGCGACCTATATTCGCTTGCAATCGAGCGCGACCTACTCGTGTTCATACTA
>CBDURX010000548.1:0-2222 GCA_965369485.1 uncultured bacterium
CCACGGATCCGTGGCATCGACGGCGGCATAACACTACTCCCCTTATGGCAGCGAGCTTCTATGCGAGTAAGATCGAGAAACGAGTATATGAGAGGCAAGAGGTGCCCAGACGGCACCTCTTCTTGTTTCCGGAGGTGCGTGTGGATCAGGTCACGAACTTACCCTGGCTGGTAACGCTGGCGCACTGTTTCGAAGAGCTGGAACGCGCGCAGAAGACTGTGACACGTTCGGCCCGGAAGGAGCGGGATGGCCAGGAACTCCTGCAGGAGTACAAGGAAGATCATGCCGCTGTCCTCAAGAGTGAGGAGGAGCTCGCCAAGTGCGTGCGCGATTGTGAGCGTACGATGCAAGACCTGGAAGAAAGGATGGCTCGCAAACACAAGCAGCAGGATCTGATCCGGGACAACAAGGAGTACAAGGCTTTCAGCGAGGAGATTGCCAGTCTACAGGCAAACATCGACGCGGTGGAGACCGAAGCCCTCACGGCCATCGACCAGCTCGAAAAAGAACAGCAGAAGAGTGCCGCACTGGCTGCAGAGCTGCAGGTCAAGGGGGAGGAGATCGCCGAGCGCAACACCACCCTGGACCGAGCCGCCACAGCTGCCGCGGAAAAGCTGGCTGCCTTGACCGAGGAGATCGCCACCTGCCTCTCTCAACTCGAGGTCGATATCGCGACCAACGTGAAACGCATGAGTGAACATATGCCGTTGCCCGTGGTTTGGCTGGACGGGGAGGCCTGCGGCGGGTGCCACGCCCAGTTTCCGACCCAGAAGGCCATCGCGATCGAACGCGGACGTTTGGTGGAGCGCTGTCAAACCTGCGGACGCTACGTCATAGCGCGGCCTTGACCCGGATTACTCATGAAGGATACGAGGAGCGAAACGGTTTCATGGCCGACAAACAGCAACCTGTGACCTTGGTGGAGCTACTCCGCGCTCTCGAGAAGAGCAAGGACTTGCGTTCGTTGGCGCGGGGATGCGGTCTCAGCGTGAGAGAACTGCGCCGCCGCCTGGCACGATGGCGCTGCGAGCTGCGGGACGAGGTCGATGCAGCCGGTGCGGATACGAGTCCTGCCGGCGTCAGTCACGCGTCTCCCTCCGGCAAGTCGCAGGGGCCCGGACCGACTCCGGATTGGCCGGAACTCACACTTGCCAGCCGGGTCGCCACCAACCCGTTGCCACGCAAGGGCTCCCAGGTCCTGGAGATCTGGACGGACGGTGCCAGCAAAGGCAATCCGGGGCCTGCGTCCATCGGTATCGTGTTCGGTCAAAGCGGTGGTGAGTTGCTCTGCTCCCACTGTGAAGTGATCGGGCGCGCCACCAACAACGTGGCCGAATATAGGGCGGCGGTGCGCGCGCTCGAGTTTTGCCAGCAGTGGAAGGTCAAGCGGGTCTGCATGAACGTGGACAGCGAGTTGATCGCCAGGCAGCTGACCGGCGTGTACCGTGTCAAGAGCCCTGACCTGAGACCCCTCTACCAGCAGGTCGTTTACCTCACGCGAGGGTTCAAGTCCTTTCGGATTCGCCACGTTCCGCGGGAGCAGAACCGTTTCGCCGACCATCTTGCCAATCTCGCCTTCTCCCGCCCCAAGTAGCGCTGAATTGGTGTGACACGGCCATGAATCGGATTTATCATGAAAGTGGGGAAGTCGGGGAGACGGTCGCGGCCCCATGCTGGGTCGAGGAAAGTCCGAGCTCCGCAGGGCAAGGTGCTGGGTAACCCCCAGTGGGAGCGATCCTAAGGAAAGTGCCACAGAAAACAAACCGCCGGAGCCTCTGGCCCCGGTAAGGGTGAAAAGGTGAGGTAAGAGCTCACCGCGTTTCTGGTGACAGGGACGGCACGGCAAACCCCACCTGGAGCAAGACCAAATAGGGAAGGATGAGGTGACCCGCCTCGCTCGACTTCCGGGTAGGTCGCTCGAGGCCGCTGGTAACAGTGGTCCCAGATACATGACCGTCACCGCGCGAGCGGTAACAGGACTCGGCTTACGACCGGCTTCCCCCAACCCGGATCCTGCAGCCACCATGCAGTCGCGTGGTGGTTGAGCGATCCGGTTTCTTCTTTACCCCGCGGCGGATGTGATAACCGGAGGTTGAAGTGCAACTCAGGATGCCGTTCGACGGTTCAGAAGCAGCCGGTACATGCTCTCCACAGACTGGATCATCCCGGCCGGCGCTGGGGATTCTGACCCGGCGTCCCTGGCGGCAGGTCGAGTTGCCGGA
>CBDURX010000549.1:0-2220 GCA_965369485.1 uncultured bacterium
CCCGCCACTGATGCTCCCGTTACAATGCCCACCCCCGCCTCGACACTCGCCATGTTCCCCTGCTCGAACCACAGGGAAAGTCCGCTCACGTAGCCAGCGAACCAGTATCCGTGCCAGGGTTCCAGCGTGGTGACAGGAGTGTCGCCGCCCGTGGCGGCATCGTAATCGAAGGCGTAGCCGGCCACTAAACCGGCGGCCACCGCGTCCTCGTAACTGAGCCGGCTTCCTGCCTGATCCACGCACAAGCCGGCGAAATTCCCGCCGATCCAGAGAGGATACCCCACGAGGGTCCAGCCCTCATGTAACGGCACCAAAACCCCGTCGACATCCCGCGCGCCATCCAGTGACCAGGTCAGCGGCGCAGACATGTTGATCCACACTCCTTCACCCTGCTCGACTGTCGAGGACGGATCGATCTCCACGTAACCTGCCTCGCCAGTGAACCGGTACAGCTGCACGTCGTCGTCGTGGCTACGGCCGCCGTGATCTCCTCCGCCATGACCTCCGGCAGCGCTGCCACCGCCACCATCGCTGTCTCCGCCACCACCACCCAGAACCTCCGCCCAGGAATCCTTGCCTACCGGTGGTGCCAGGGGACCTCCCACCAGGGACCAGCCGGCCGTCAGTTCACGCACGGCCGGGGTGAGGGGGGGCAAATTCTGTGGGCCGAGGATGATGTCGAAGGAGCGCGCTCCGGTCACTGGCTGCACATACTCGTACCGCAGCGCCGGCAGCAGGCTCTGCAACAGGCCGGTTTCGTGATCCAGCAGCCACAACTCCCAGCCCTGACTGGCCGCAAAGCTGGGCGCGAAGGTCAGCACCACCGGACCGGTCTGGTCCGTCTCCACCACGAACGGCCAGATCTTGGCCGCCACCTGAGGGTCGTACGCGGCCCGGATGTCGGCCGTGAACCGTTCGCCAACGACTGCGTCCCATTCCGGATGGGGAAAGTAACCCGCCACGTACCCGGCAGGTGACAACGTGTGATCTGGAGCGTCGAAGGCCGCCTCGAAGAAGTCGCTGGCCTCTAGATCCGCTCCCAGGATGTTGCCGCCATCGACCAGCGGACCCGCCGACACGTCGACGGCCACGGTCAACGGCACCCTGTGCACCTTCATGGTCACTGGCACCTGTATCGCGGGGTGAGCGGGGTCGTTGCTCTGTATGGCCAGGATCATTTCGTAATAACCGATGTCGTGGTCCGTCGTGTCGTAGACCAACTCCAGGTCCACGCTGCTTCCGGCGGGTATGACGCCGGTCATCTCGCTCGCGCTCAGCCAGATCCGGGAATTGATCACGACCTTGACGTCGTCGACATACCAGCCGGGATAATCGTTTTGCAGGTAGTTTCCGGTTTCGAACAGGAACCGGATCTGGATGGTCCCGCCCAGACAATACGCGGGAATGTCGAGGACACTCTCGCCCCAGCCACCGCTCGTCCCCGAGGCGTACTCGCGCAGCCGCACCCAGGTCACGCCACCGTTCGTCGTGATGTCTACCTTGCAGTTGTCGTGATCGGGCTGTGTCTCGTACCACTCGAAGAACTCGAGACTCATGGGCGGCTCGTATGCCGAGATGTCGATGGGTGGGCTGATAATCCCGTTCAGGACACGGTAGCCTGTATTGTAGTTGCCTTGGCCCGGCACGCCGCACCACCAGCTCGTCTCGGGGCTGTGGTGAGCGTCCTGGGTCAGGTGCCAGAGATCCTGTCCCACGTAAGCAACGGTGGTCCAGCTCCCCACGCCGTGCTCCAGATCGTCTCCCCAGGCGAGAACCCGCGACGACTTATCGAACGGATTGATGATTTCGATGGCGAACTCCAGAGCGCTCCCCCCGTCGTTCGCCAGGGTCAGGGTCCGGGCGACGACGCTGTCGGCCGGTAGTGTCTGGTGCAACGAATCCGGCAACACGCTGAGCAAGGGGGCTATCTGACCCTCTCCTTGCGCGCTGATCTGCCAGGTCGGGGTGTTAGGGTCGTCACTCTGAAGTGTCAGCGTGCCCTCGAAGTGATTCGCATCTGACGGGTCGAAGATCAGAGCCACTCGCCTGGAGTCGCCGGCACCGACCTTGAAACCCGCGGGCTCGGCCCGAAAAGCGGTATCGTCACTCGCGATGTCCAGGACGGTGAGAGAGTCGCTGCCGCTGTTGAACACAGTCAAGGTGTCGCTGGCCGGATAACCCACGAACACCTCGCCGAAATCATACGCGGTTTGGGACAGT
>CBDURX010000550.1:0-2214 GCA_965369485.1 uncultured bacterium
GAGTGGCTGCGGGGAATGAGATCTGCCTGGGAGATTTCCTGGCGGAGTTCACCCGGGAGTTGGAGCGCGAGGGCATCGATCTGGTGGCCGGTCGCCCTGTGGGTTACCTGGCCACGCCGCGCAGTTTTGAAATAGCAGCCGCCTTGAACCGGCTGCGGGGAGTCAAGTTGAAGCAACTGAATCGCCACCATAAAATCCCGCAATGCCGACATGAGTCGTAATGCAGAGAGGAATCGTGCCACCGCGGGCGACGGCTCCCTGGCCGGAGAGCGCTATCTCATCGCCGTGGACGTGGACGGGACCCTGCTGAACACGGAATTCGAGGACCAACTGCGGCCACGGGAGGTGGCGGCCATCGCCGCCGCACGCCGGGCGGGGCACGTTGTCGCACTCTGCACCGGTCGCAACAGCCGCTCGGTGGACGGGTTGCTGGCACGCTCCGGAGATGGGCTGGACGACCTGCCCCTCATCTTGCTGAATGGAGCCGTGGTGGTGGGCGGTGAGCCGCGGCGGCGGCTTGTCCACGCCGTTTTGGGACGGGGCACACTGCGCCGCGTCGTAGGGATCTTCCGGCAGCATGGAGCCGTGGCCATGGTGTACGACATCGAGGACCGCGGCGGTTTCCTCTACCACGAGGATTGTCAGGCGAACAGCGTGCTGACCCGCTATCTTGCCAGGAGGAGGGAGACGGTGGGTGCCATCGTGACGGTTCCGGATCTACTCCGTCATATGCCGGAGACGGCGCTCGAGGTGGGCACCATCGACGAGCACGGGCTGGTCAGAGCCCTCTCCGAGCAGATTCGCCGGGAGTTGAAGGAAGAGGTCGCGGTGATCAACACCGAATCCCTGCTGTCGCGGCATGCCTACGGTTGGGCCGAAGTTTACCACCGGGACTGCAGCAAGGGGCAGGGCGTCTTGCTGCTGGCGCGGGAGATCGGGATACCGCCCGAGAACATCATCGCCGTGGGTGACAATTACAACGACCTGGACCTCTTCGCCGTCTCCGCCCACAGCGTGGCCATGGGCAACGCGCCCGCGGCGGTCCAGGCGGCGGCGGACAGCATTGCGCCGCCGGTCACCGATTTCGGTGCCGCCGTCGTGCTCGAGGAAATCACAGCCGGACGCCTTCCCGGCCGCAACGTATGACGAGGAATGGACATGTACAGAGATCGTAAGACTTGGCTGCGCGGGACTGCGGCCCCGCAGGGAGCGGCCTCCGACGAGGTCACCATGGAAGCGCGGGATGGCAAGCGGCCCGACGCCTACCTGAACGAGGAGTCGCTGCGGGAGATGGGTTACGCCTACGTAGACCTGGTGATCGAGTACCTGAAGGGGCTCGAGGGGCGGCGGGTGTACGGTCCGGTCTCCCCGGCCGGGATGGACGATCTCTTCGACGAACCGTTGCCGGAGGATGGCTGTGAATTCCACGACATCCTGGAGGAGTGCCGTACCAAGCTGTTTCCCAACACCATGGCCGTCGGCAGCCGGCGTTACTTCGGGATGATGAATCCGGCGCCGCTGCCCATCGCCATCTTCGCCGATGCCCTCTGCGCGGCCATGAATCAAAACGTGGCTTCCTGGCGCCACGCTCCAGCTGCCACGGCGATCGAGAAAAGGGTCGTACGCTGGCTCTGCGAGCTGTTCGGCCTCGGCTCCAGCAGTTTCGGCAGTCTGGTTCCCGGCGGATCAATCGCCAACATCACCGGTCTGAAGCTGGCCATCAATCACGCCCTGAAGCGGGATCTCTCCCGGGTCGACCAGGTGGAGCTTCCGCCGCAGGGGCTTGCACAGCTGACCTTTTATATCTCCACGCAGGCTCACTACAGCTTCGACAAGGCCGTCGATCTACTGGGACTCGGCAGGAGCCAGCTGCGCAAGATCCCCGAGGACGATCTCTTCCGTATCGATCTTAACCTGCTGGAAGAGGCCATCGCCGCAGACCTGGCCGCCGGCCTGAAACCATGCGGGATCATCGGCATCGCCGGCACGACCAATACCGGCAGCGTCGACAAACTGGACCGGCTGGCCGAGATCGCCCGCCGCCACCACTGCTGGTTCCACGTGGACGCGGCGTACGGCGGTGCGGTCATGTTGACGGAGCAGTACCGGCCCATGCTCCGGGGCATCGAGCAAGCCGACTCCATCACCGTCGACCCGCACAAGTGGTTCTATATCCCGTTCGAGGCCGGTGGTATCCTGGTCGCAGACGGGGAT
>CBDURX010000551.1:0-2207 GCA_965369485.1 uncultured bacterium
CAGGCGCCGGTTCGTCTCGTCCTCGAGGGGACCACCCAGGAGCACTACACCGTAGCCGTCGTCCCGCAGCGCCTGCGCCAGCTCGTGCCAGTACGGTTCGGGCCAGAGGCGGCTGGTCCAGCGTGCGCCACAGCCGGTGTTGAGCCCAACGCGGGCCTTGCCGGACGGTAGAGTGAACTCCGGTGCCGGCGATGGCCGGTCGAGAATGTACTCCTCGCCCCCGAAGGTGTAGCCGCAAATGGCGAAGACCTCTGCCAGGTACGTCTCGTGACAGGCCTGATTCACATCGTCGAAGAGGCCGGTGAGGAATTTTGCGTGGGCCGGAGTGCCGTTCACCGGCTGACAGAGACCATCCTCGCTCAGGATGAAGCCTGCCTTGCGCTTCGCCTGAACCTCGCGCGCCAGAGCGCAGGCCTCTCTGTCCTTGTCCAGGTTGATGACCAGGTCGAACTGCGTATTGCGAGCCCACAAGACGCTGGCCGTGTCGAAAGGGAGAGGATCGTCCACCACCGCCGGCAACAGTTCGGGGCTGTAAGTGATCCAGGAGAGGATATGGTGGGGATAGTCACGTTTCAAGGGATGGAGCAACGGTGTGGTGCGTATCACGTCGCCGGCAGCCCCCAGCTTGATCAGCAAGATACGGCCTTGCCTCTGCACGTAGGCGGTGCAGTCGTCGCAGTGAACGCCTTGCTCTTTGTGAGGCGCGCAGGGAACGTGACCTCGGAAATGGAGGCAATCGGAGCGGAAGATCATCTCAGACAGTCACTCCTTCTGTCGGGGAAGCTGGCGCAGCGTCTCGACCGCTTGCAGTTCCAGTCCAGGCGGCAAGCCGTATTGGATCGCAATGTTGAAGGCCCCTTCGGCCTGGTTCGGATTGTCCATGTCCACGAACAGCTGGGCCATATGGAAGTAAATAACAGCCTGGGCATCCCGGGAGCGGGTGACCGTGAGGGCCCGTGTGTACGTATCGACGGCCTCGAAATGCCGTCCGAGACGATGCAGCCCCTGGCCGCGGCACTGCAGGGCACGGCTGCGGGCTTCGGCAGTCAGCTGTTCCCTTTCTGCAAGCAGGTGGTCGCAGGTCGCCACTGCCGCAGCGGCTTGGCCCTGCTGCAGCTGGCGAGCTGCAGTCGCCAGCGCGGTTTCCACCTCCGGCGCGAGAGGTACGCGAAGTTGTTTCAATTCCTTGGACAATTGTACGGCCAACTCCTGCATCTCCGCCGGCAAGTCGCCGGCCATGGCCTCCTCGAGGAGGACAGTGGCCTGGTCGTAGAAATGACGATCCCGCAGGAATCCGGCCAGCATCACCCGGGCCACGCCATCGCTGGGATCCGCCCGCAAAGCGTCTCGACAGAGCTCTTCCGCCCCGAGCCTGTTGCCCACCGCGTAGGCCTCCAGAGCCCGGTTGACACGGTAACTGTAGGAAGCTGGGGCCGTCTCCGCCGGCGGGCCCAGGAATGTTATGGTGTAAAGACCACCGTGCTTGCCGGCGGTCAAGACGACAGCGATCTCTTCTCCGGACCCCCAGGGGATGTTCACTGTGTGGTGTGATTCATGGGTTTCGAAATAGAGCAATGACTCATCTGCGAGGCGCAAGACGTGCAAGTCACTCAGAATGTTGCCATTGGACTCAACCACCAGACGCCAAGACCGCACCGGGATCCGGCTGTAAGGTACCCGGAACTGTATCGACTCAAGCTGCTGGAGTTTGTAGGTCTCCTCGTACCGGACACTCCACGGTTCCGTGGCGGCTATCACGGTTCCGGCGTGCCAGTACCCGCATCCCACCACGGCCGCCCAGGCGAACCGGATAAGCCAAGGGACCGGACTTCTCGGGCAAAATTTCTCCATTCCACAGCCGCCGGGTTGAACTCCTGGTAAAGTCGCCTATACTCAGCATGGAACATACCGGATGAATGTTGGGAACTCAAGCCAGCACGGTCGGGTCAATGCAACACCTGGCCCGACAGGCAGGATCTGGGCGGAGAACGTGGAAGGTAGGTTGAACGCCATGAAACCAAGGATGGTATCCGGCTCGGGATGTGTTGTCACAGAGCGAATCTCGATCATCCACGCTCTCCGGTGGCAGTTGGTCGTACTGGTGCAGGTGGGCCTGTGCTGCCTCGGCGGCCTCCCCACACCGGGATTCGCACAGGAAACGTCGCAACCGTCCTTGCACGACGTGGTGATCAAGATCGTCAACGGCA
>CBDURX010000552.1:0-2194 GCA_965369485.1 uncultured bacterium
CGGCCGTACCCTACCTTTCCTGATCATCGAGCTGTCCGAGGACGGGCGCAATATAGTCCTCTCACGTCGAGCCATCCTCGAGGAGGAGAGGGCGGAAGTCGCCTCCCTTACCCGCCAGTCTCTTGAGCTGGACAAGGTGATTGAGGGAATAGTCACTCGCCTGGCTCCGTTCGGCGCCTTCGTGGACATCGGCGGCCTCGAGGGTCTGGTGCACATTTCCCAGATCTCACACAAAAGGATCCAGGACGCCGCCTCGGAGTTGCAAGTGGGACAGCAGGTCCGGGTCAAGGTTCTGCAGATCCAGAACCTGGGCGAGGGCCGGCACGAACGCATCAGTTTGTCCATAAAAGTCCTGACTGCAGATCCCTGGCCCGAGACTGCACAGCAACTGCAGATCGGCAGCGAGGTCACGGGACGCGTGACTCGCCTGACGGACTACGGCGCTTTCGTCGAGCTGCAACCAGGAGTCGTGGGACTCATCCACATCTCAGAACTGGCGCAACGCCGCATCCTGCACCCGCGGGAGGTCGTAGCCGAGGGGGAAGAAGTGCCGGTACGTGTTCTGGACGTGGACATGGATCGCCGCCGCATTTCTCTATCCTTGAAGCAGTCACAACACTGGGAAGGCGATTGAAACCCAGTTGTTGCAGGCACTGTGCCGTCGGGTTGCGCCACCACAGGTAAGGCTACGGATCAGTCAGTCTGTGTAGCCGGTGTCGGCGGGATGTTCCCGGCGCAGCTGCGTGACGGCGGCGACGATCTTGGCGGCGGCGAAGTCGATCTCCTCTTCAGTCGTCCCGCGACCGAGGCCGATCCGCACACTCGCCATGGCCAGTTCCCGCGGCACACCGATGGCGGCCAGGATCGGCGAGGCCTGGCTTTCCGCACTCGAGCAGGCGGAGCTGGAAGAGATTGCCAGCACGGTCAAGGCTCCCAGCAACCGGTGAGCCATAACAGACTCGAAACTGAGGTTCAGATTACCGGGCAAGCGGTGCTCTAGCGACCCGTTCAGGTGCACGCCGCCGAGCTCGGTCATCAGCCGTTCGCGCAACCGCTCGCGCAGTCGCAACAGGCGGGCGGCCTCTACCGGCATCTCCATCTGCGCCAGCCGGCACGCCGCCCCCAGGGCGACGATGCCCGGCACATTCAGACTGCCCGCGCGCAGCCCCCGCTCCTGCCCACCGCCAGTCACCTGCGGCTCCAGCGTCACTCGCGGATCTCGCCGCCGCACGTAGAGTGCTCCTACCCCCTTGGGCGCATAAATCTTGTGCCCCGAAAGGGACAGCAAATCCACACCATCACGTACCACGTCCAGTTCGACCTTGCCCGCGGCCTGGGCGGCGTCGGTGTGGAAAAGAACGCCCCGCTCCTTGCAGATGGCACCGATCTCGCGCAGCGGTTGCAGGGTGCCGATCTCGTTCTGGGCCGCAATCATCGAGATCAGCACGGTTCTGTCGGTCACGGCGTCCGCTATTGCGGCCGGGTCCACACGGCCGTCTGGCGCGGCCGCCACACAGGTCACCCGCCATCCCTGGCGCTGGAGCTGGTCCAGGGGCGCCGCCACCGCTTCATGCTCCAGATTGGTGGTGACGAAATGGTCGCCGCGTCCGGCGTAACGCGCGGCGACCCCCTTCAGAGCCAGGTTGTTGGACTCAGTGGCCCCGGATGTGAAGACAATCTCGCGGGAAGTGGCGCCGATCAGTCGGGCTACTTCCTCCCGCGCCTCCTCCACCAGGCGGGCGGCGGCCCAGCCGTAGGCGTGGCTGCTGCTGGCGGGGTTACCGAAATGCTCGCGCTGAACTGCTACAAGGCGCTCGAGGACCCGCGGATCCACGGGTGTAGTAGCGTGGTGGTCCAGGTAGATCGGTGTACGCAAAACCATACCCTGGACCTCGCATTATTCATGAAGGCCGTGGCGAGGGAAATGAACCGCTCAACTCCAGCATGCGGACGATTGGCTGCAAGGCAGCCTCGTGCAGCTCGGACGGCACGGTGACTTCGGGACACTTGTCCCGCATGCAAAGATAAAGCTTTTCGAGAGTATTCTTCTTCATATAGGGGCATTCATTGCAGTTACAGCTCTCATCCATGCCGGGAGCGGGGATCAACTCCTTCTCCGGATTCTCCTTCTGCATCTGGTGAAGAATGCCCGATTCGGTCACCACGATGATCTTCACGGCCTCGGTCTTGCGGG
>CBDURX010000553.1:0-2187 GCA_965369485.1 uncultured bacterium
CGGAGGAAACGCCCACTCGTTCCGCAAGGGAGGACAATCATGCACAGGGAAAAAACGTTGCACGTGCTGTCCGGCTGGCTGGCTCTCGTCCTGGACATCCTGATGTATCTCGGCACCATTCCGGCCGTCCTCTACGCCATATCCGAACCGCTCTGGGGGAGTCTAATCGGCTCCGGCCTCTTACTCGCCGCCATATTGGTGTCTGCGGGGTTCTTCATCGTCAACCCCAACGAGGCGATCGCCCTGTTGCTGTTCGGATCCTACAAGGGCACTTGCCGTGACAATGGGTTCCGCTGGGCCAACCCGTTCTTGAGCAAGCTGAAGATCTCGTTGAAGGCCAGGAACTTCAACAGCGACAAGCTGAAGGTGAACGACATCACGGGCAATCCCATCGAGATAGCGGCCGTGGTGGTGTGGCGGGTACACAACACGGCCCAGGCTCTCTTCGACGTTGAAGACTACGAGGAGTACGTGACGACCCAGAGCGAGTCTGCCGTGCGGCAGCTCGCCAGCTCGTATGCTTACGACGGCGGCGAAGATGAAATTTCGTTGCGCGGCTCCACCGAGGAGATCAACTCTCACCTGAAAGATGCGCTCCAGGAACGTCTGAAACGGGCCGGAGTTGCGGTGATCGAGGCCCGTCTCAGCCATCTAGCCTACGCTCCGGAGATCGCCGGTGCCATGCTCCAGCGCCAGCAGGCCACCGCCGTGGTGGCCGCCCGGAAAAAGATCGTCGAGGGGGCGGTGGGCATGGTGGAGATGGCCCTCCTGGAGCTGAACAAAAAGCAACTGGTGAAGCTGGACGAGGAGCGCAAGGCCGCCATGGTGAGCAACCTGCTGGTGGTCCTCTGCAGTGAGCACTCCGCCCAGCCGGTGGTCAACACCGGAACCCTGTACCAGTGATATCGGGTGGTGTGGAATCGTGAGGGGACGCAAGGCATTTCCGTTGCGCTTGAGCCGGGAGCTCTACGCAGAGCTACGCCGCTGGGCGGAGGCGGAACTGCGCAGCGTCAACGGCCAGATCGAATACATCCTGAGGCAGGCGGTCGCGGCCCGTCGCGGCCGGCGGGGCGAGGAAGGGCACGAAGAGAATACCCGCAATTCATGACCACCGTATCTCGGAGTCGTGCCGGAGTGTCGCAGGTCAATCACCCTTGATGCTCCAACCTTCCTTCCTGTTGCGGGTCAGTTCGAAGGGGTTAGTCGCGGGGCTGTAACTGTTCTGCAGCCTCTCACGGAAGGGATCGAACGAAGCCGCAATGGGCGGTGGTAGACCATCCTGCCAGATTGCTCGACGCTTGTCGGCGGTGAGAGCGTCGATCTCGGCCGCGAGATCATCGCGCCACGTGTCCGCGGTATCCGATGTTCCTGCCGGCGGCAAGGTGGCCAGTTGGCTGCGCAGCATGGTGATCAGATCCCTGCGTATCCGGCGGGAGGCCTGCTCCACATCGCTCCAATTGGAATCGTGTCTGATATGGATGTTTGTTCCCTCCTGCTCGCTATCCTCGAAATATTCCTCCGGATTGTCATCCGGTGCGTGACCGAGGTAGGAGTAGTAGGCCAGCACGTAAATGTAGGTGTACTCGCCCAGACCCATGCCCTCCCTCAGAAGTGTCGTGTTGCGGACACGGTAGAAATCCCCGATCCGGCCGGCCAAGCCGATGCCCGAACTGCCCATCTTCAATCCCTTGGAGATCTTGCCCCAGAACGAGGTCTCTTCCTCTATCTCGTGGCCGACGGTGGCGAAGCCGGTGAAGGTTTCCTCGATACGCTGCCGCACCGGGGTCAAGGAGTCCCGTACTGCCAGGAACGCCTGCATACGATGGGTAGGTACGGCACCGTCGGCTGACGGTACGAAAGTCCCTGGTTCACCGAATTGTTCTTCCAGTACGAGGCGGGTCTCGATGGCCTCGTCAAACTCTTTAAAGGTGTTCTTGAAGAACAGAAAACCGCTGACACTCAGGACAGCGCCTATGAGGATAACGACACCACAACCAATGCCGCAGCCGAGCAGCCACTTGGATGATTTCTTCTCCACGCGTTCTACCTCCCGTTGCGATCTTCGTTACGGCCGTCACCCCATTGGTCACTCCACTCGTCACTCCATTGGTCGCCCCCCTCACCCGGATTACTCCTCAGGCTGCAAACCGTACTCCCTGATCTTGCGCCAGAGGGTGGTCCTGTCAA
>CBDURX010000554.1:0-2181 GCA_965369485.1 uncultured bacterium
AATCACCGTCTACGGGCATGTCCACGTGTCCGTGCAGGATCTCGTCCGCGATGGATTCCT
Organism: uncultured bacterium; assembly: GCA_965369485.1. Classification (GTDB taxonomy): domain Bacteria; phylum Krumholzibacteriota; class Krumholzibacteriia; order LZORAL124-64-63; family LZORAL124-64-63; genus CBDURX01. The sequence goes on from CBDURX010000554.1 coordinate 61, forward strand.
GCTGTTGATGATAGCACTCTCTCTGCGCACGACCGCCCGGTCGACCCGGCAGAAGAACGAGTTCTCCTGGTTCCCCATCCAGGAGGTTGCTTACCTCTTCGCGGGCATCTTCATGACCATCATCCCCGCCCTGGCCATCCTGCAGGTGGGCGAGGAAGGTGCCATGGCGGGGCTGATCCGCGCCGTCACAGCACCGGTTCACTTCTTCTGGGTGACGGGGATCCTGAGCAGCTTCCTGGACAACGCCCCCACCTATCTGACCTTCTTCAACACGGCACTCGGCAGTCTCGGCATGACCGAGGCCGAGGTGCCAGGCGCCCTCGGTTACCTGGGCCAGGAGTTGCGCAACCCGACCTTCATCCAGTACCTGACCGCGATCTCCGCCGGCGCCGTCTTCTTCGGGGCCATGACCTACATCGGCAACGCTCCGAATTTCATGGTCAAGTCCATCGCCGAGGAGGCGGGCGTGCCCATGCCGAGTTTCTTTGGTTACTTGGTCAAGTATTCGATACCGATCCTGCTACCGATCTTCGCGATCGTCACCCTGGTGTTCTTCCTCTAGGAGGGGCAAGTGATGGCCAAGGCCACCCGACATCAACCCAAGCCTTCATTCTACGAGATCGTGATGGAGGGCTCTCCCAAGATGGTTCGCGGTTTCATGTCCGGTCTGCTACTCGGCGAGGGACGAGGCGGCACCATCTTCTACAACTACGAGGAAGGGGTTTACGAGGAGTCCCTCCCGGAGAAGCTGGCCGAGAGACTTCGCCTGCATCCACGTAACATCAACTTCATCGTGGACGGTACCACCCGCACACTGTTGCAGAAGCTCGCCAAGCACATCGAACAGGAGACCGGGTTGCGGATCGTCGCCAGCCGTTATATCCGGTCCGCGGAGTTTCCCTTCTGCTTCAAGGCCTACGCCCGCCGCTACGGGGTGGAGATATTGGGCAAGTTGAACAATCTGCCGGCGGGGCTACGCCTCGAGGATTTCGCGACCGAGGAAGAGATACATCCGGAAGCGGCGGGGATAGAAGCCTATGCCCCCGTCCACGATTACGAGATCGAGGGGAAGGGCAAGCAGGTGGGCCGTATCGACCTGCTGATAGCGGCGCGGCACGAGCTGGATGCCCACCCCTTGGTCGAGGTGGGTTCCATCCAGCTCAAACTCGCCTGATCCTATTTCAGAAGGATCATCTTGCCGGTCAGGATTTCCTGGTCGGCTCGCAGGCGATAGAAGTAGATGCCGCTGGACAACTGCTGTCCGGCATCGTCAGTGCCCCGCCAGGTGACCTCGTGACGACCCGCCGTCACCGTCTGTCGCACTAGAGTGGCGATCTGCCGGCCACGCATATCGTACACCGCCAGATCCACCGCCGCTGTCCGCGGCAGAGCGTACACGATGGTCGTCTGCGGGTTGAAGGGGTTGGGGTAGTTCCCCTCCAGCGCCAGCGCCTGGGGCAGCGCCTCCCGACCGTCGACATCGCTGATGATCTGGGGAGCCGTGATCTGCAGGCACCAGTCGTTCAAGGTACCGCTGTCTCCCACACGGTAGTCGAAGATGTAGAGCGTCCACTCGCCGTCGGCCTCCTCGTCCACGAAATCGGCGAGGTCGCCGTACGGCGTCAACTCTTCCGGATACCAGCCGTAGATGCCGTAAGCCGCGACACTCGTGCGGCTCTGCAACCGCACGGTGGTGCCCTGGGGCGAGGTCAGCTCAATGACCAGATCGCTGGCATCGCCGTGGGAGATGTCCAGGAACACCTCCAGATACTCGATGGGCGCCGGCAACGCGACCGTCATGAAGTCCGTCGTGGCGTTGTAGTCCGCGATCGGGAGCCCCGGGCTGCTGCACTGCACGAAGAGCGGATCGAGGATGAAGTTCTGCAGGACCTCGGGTTGGTCGATAGCAACACTGGTGCTGGCCGGCATGAAGCCCCTGCCCTTCACGTACACGCTGTAGGTGAAGTATGGCAGTGCGGGGATGGCGTACAAACCGCTGGCACTGTCGCTCGTCGCCTCGGCGAACAGCTCCCCGGTGTCACTGCGGAAGAGCTTGACCGTCGCCACCGCCGGCGAGCCGTCCTCGGTACTGGTGATGGTGCCGGTCAGAACACCGCTGGG
>CBDURX010000555.1:0-2161 GCA_965369485.1 uncultured bacterium
CTGTTGTGCTTGATGATGCCGCTGGCTCTGTTTGTCGTCTTTGTGGCCGGGCCGATCATTCACTGGTTCGAAGGCCGGTCCGGAGCAGACACAGACTTCGCGGACTCCATCACCGTGCTGCGCATCGTGATGTTGGCTGTCCCGTTCCAGTCGGCCAACTACGTTTTCAACCGGTTGTTGATCAGTGCGGGGCGCGAGAAGGACTTCATCATCATCGCCGTGGTGCCTATGGTGGGCAACGTGATGCTGAACCTCCTGCTGATCCCACGCTATTCCTACTACGGCGCCGCCGTGGCCTCACTGTTCAGCCTGGTGGTCAGCTGCGCCATGCACCTTCTCTTCGTGCGACGGACCCGCTTTGGGGTTCCGCTGCGGCGGGCCGTGCTGGGCAACCTGGCGGCGCTGGCAGTGGGCTGGCTGGCCGCCTCGGCCCTGGCGCAGGCCGTCCGCCCCGGCTGGGGCGCCGGCTGGTTCAACCTCCCCCTGGACGTGGGATGGGGGCCGTTCCTGGCGGTCGCCGGCCTGACCGGGGTGATGTACCTCCTGGCCGCCTTTGTCTGCGGTGTCCTGCGGCGTGAAGATCTGCAGTTGCTACGCCAGCTCGTACGCGGTTCCAGCTGACGGCCGCATCGTTGACTTCGTCGCTTTACTGCGGAATAATGCGCGAATTCCGGCTGGGCAAGACGCTGCAGATCGCCCGGCAGCGATGGCTGGCTGTGGCGGTGTCGGCACCACCACAGCCGTCGCCGTGACAGAGGGTAGGAACTGTTTTGGCAAAATTGACGGCGCGAACCAGCAACAAACACTGGCTGTACCAGCAGTCCGTACAGAATCCCGCCGAGGAGGCCCGCTTCATCAACCGGGTCTTCAAGAAGGAGTATGGTCGCTACCCGACCTTCCTGCGCGAGGATTTCTGCGGTACGGCCTATCTCTGTACTTACTGGGTCGCCTCCCGCCGGACCAACACCGCCCTGGGCATCGACCTGCACGGGCCGACCCTGGCCTGGGGCCGCCGTCACAACCTGCAACCTCTCGGGGCAGCGGCCGAGCGGGTCACCCTGCTGCAGGACGATGTGCGCAAGGTGACCAAGCCGCGGGCCGACGTCATCTCGGCTCAGAACTTTTCCTGGTGGACCTTCAAGACACGTCGTGAACTGACCGGCTACCTGCGCAACGCCTACCACTGCCTTCGAGTCGAGGGCATGCTGCTGCTGGATCTCTATGGAGGTCCCGAGGCTCAGATAACCCAGCTGGAGGAAAGAGAGCAGGACGGCTTCACCTACGTCTGGGACCAGGACAGTTTCAACCCCATCACCCACCAGATCCGCTGCCTCATCCACTTCAAGTTCCCCGACGGCAGCGAGAAGAAACGCGCCTTCCGCTACGACTGGCGGCTGTGGTCGTTGCCCGAGACTCGCGATCTCCTCCAAGAGATCGGCTTCCGCAAAACCATCGTCTACTGGGAAGGCTGTGACGCCGAGGGTGAGCCCAGCGGCGTGTTCCGTCCCAGCGAGCTGGGCGACCTGGCTCCGGCCTGGGTGGCCTACATCGTCGCTTTCCGTTAGCCCGGTTTTCCACCAAAAAAAATGCACGAGCCCCCTTGCGCTGAATCGCCATACGTGTATTTATTTCGCTCAACAACAGTGCCTGCGGGCCATTAACCCGGGTTGGGACAACACTTCCATGTTCGCTCAGGAGGTGCGGACGGTGAAACCGGACCGATGTGAATACTGTGGTGCAGACATCGAGGACACGAGTGTGGAATATCGTGGCCACTTTTTCTGCTCGGACGAATGTTGCGATGAGTACGAGGCGCACCAGGTTGCCAACGGCGAGCCCGATCCGGATGAGCTGGACGACGAGGACCTGAAAGATATCGAGATAGAGGAAATGAAATTCGCAGTCGACAGTGACCTTGATGCGGATTACGACGATGACGACGCAGAATACGACACGTACGGCACTGAATAATCCGGGCTAGCAGGAACAGCTTCCGCTGTCGCACCCGCCGCCGACACTATTCAACTGCATCATGAAACCCTTGCGGTGCGCTTCGTCCACGAAGTCAATGGAGAGGCCGCCGCTCTCACGGATGAGTTCCATGATCTGGGGATCGAAGACGAAGTTGTAACTTTCGCGGTCGATGACCAAGTCTTCTTGT
>CBDURX010000556.1:0-2160 GCA_965369485.1 uncultured bacterium
GACCTGCGCACTCCCCTTGCTACGGTACGCGGCTATGTGGAGACGTTGAACGACAGGTGCGATATGATCCCTCAACAAGAGCGGGGCAGGTATCTGGAAATCATCGCGCAGAACGTGGATCACCTGGACCGACTGATCGAGCACCTCATACAGCTTTCCCAGCTCGACTCCGGCCAGGCCAAGTTCCAGATGGAAGATTTCCAGCCCGAGGAACTCGTGGACGAGGTGTTGGGCCGCTGCGAGGGCATGGCCCGGGCGAAAGGCATCAACCTCGCGTGCGTACCGGAAGGGCAGGTTCCCCACATCCACGCCGACCCCTTGCAGATCGGTCAGGCATTGCAGAACCTGGTGGAGAACGGGATCAAGTTCACCCAGAACGACGGCAAAGTAACGGTATTTCTACGGCCCCGCGGCAAAGAGGTGGAATTGGAGGTCCGGGACAATGGCGAGGGAATCGCCAGAGATGACTTGCCCCACATCTTCGAGCGGTTCTACACCGCGGACAAGAGCCGCTCGCGCAAGGGGCAGAGCTCGGGTCTGGGCCTGGCCATCACCCGCAAGATCTTGGCGGGACACGCCAGCGAACTGGCCGTGGAAACCCGGTCCGGCCACGGGACCAGTTTCCGGTTCACCCTACCGGCTGCCGATCCTCAAGAAGCGGACTGACCATTCAGGAACAACCCAGTTCATCCCCCGCATTATCACGGTGAGGGACGCCGCATTTCCTGGACCACGGCATAACTCCCGGCGGCGGTGAGAGCCAGCAAGCCGAGCGCTGGTCCCACCTCACCCAGAACCAGTTTCCCGAGGCCAAAGACCAACCCGTAGACGGATGTGACGCCGGCGACACAGACGGCGAGACGGCGCCAGGAAAGACCGTCGCTCACAACCTCAGGACAATGCCGTGTGATCGGTCCCCAGAGTCCGCCGGGGCGCACTCGGCGGTAGAACGCCACGAGGCGGTCTTTTTCCACTGGACGCGTCGTCAGGGTAACGATGAGCCAGACCACCAGGGTCACGGGAACCAGGATCAGCGCCTTGTGATGAAACTGCAGCGCCATGTCTCCTACCCGGAGGGGAGTGGCGAAGAGCTCGTAGTCCGAGCCGCTCTGGATGGCCGCCGCGAGTTCGAAACTCCCCGCCATCAGAACAGAACTGCCCAGAGCCGCGAGCTCGCTCCAGGCGTTGATACGCCACCAGAACCAGCGCAGGATCAGGACCGGGCCGATCCCCGCCCCCCTGGCCCAGACGAAGAGCCAGGCCTTGCCTATGGAGGTCAGACTGAAGGCGATCACCACGGCAAAGACCATCATGGCCACCACGCTCACCTTGGCCGCCAACACAGTCTCCTTATCGCTGGCTTGCGGACGCAGGAAGCGGCGGTAAATATCGTTGACGAGGTAGCTGGCGGCCCAGTTCAGATGCGTGTCCACGGTGGACATGAAGGCGGCGAGGAAGGAGACGAGCAAGACTCCCAGCAAACCTGGTCCCAGCACCTCCATCATGACCAGCGGGTAGGCCGCTTCTTCCGACATTCCTGCCGGCACCTGGGGAATCAGCACGAGGGAGCACAAGCCAACGGTGATCCAGGGCCAGTAGCGGACAGCGTTCACGGCCACGACGTACCAGAGGGTCGCGCCGCGAGCGTGTCGTTCGTTCCTGGCCGCAGCCATGCGCTGGATGATGTACCCGCCGCCGTCAGCGTTGTGGGAAGCCCACCACATGACCGAGATGAAGACGAGGAATTTGAAGAAGTCGGAGTCGAGAGACAGTCCTCCGCCTGGCACGAAAGCCAGGGTGCCCTCGTCGAACAATGGAGAAGAGACGATCTTCTCCCGCAAGGCATGCATGCCTCCTACATGCTTTACAGCCGCGATGGCCAGGGCGATAGACCCGAACATGGCCAACACGAACTGAATCAGATCGGTGATCACCACACCCCAGAAACCGGCCAGCAGGGCGTAGGTCAAGGCGATGGCGGCGGCGCCGATCACGGCTATCTCCGGGCGAATCCCCAGAACCGTTTCGGCCACGGTTGCCATCCCCTTCAACACCCAGCCCAGCACGATGAAGTTGTAGATGATGGCGAAGTACCCAGCCTTGAAGGCGCGCAGGGCGGCGGCAGGGCGACCACTGTAACGTAACTCGATGAGCTCGTTA
>CBDURX010000557.1:0-2151 GCA_965369485.1 uncultured bacterium
AACTTGCACGTGCCGACCCTGGTGGTTCACGGGGCCCACGACTACCGCGTGGTCGACACCCAGGGCCTGTCCACCTTCACCGCCCTACGCCGCCTGGGTGTACCTGCGCGCCTACTGTACTATCCCGACGAGAACCACTGGGTGCTGAAGCCCCAAAACTCAATCCAGTGGCACGAAGAAGTCATGGACTGGTTGACCAAGTGGATCGAGTGATGCGGGAAGGTGATGGTATACACGCAAGGGAAAACCGAATTCGAATGTCCAGGGGGTCCGGTTCGGGGCCCCTAACCTTCCCTCACGTGGGTGTTCCCGTTCTATTGATCAAATAATATTCTTGAAAAAGTTTACACGTGTAAACCGCACGCAGGCCATCAGCAGTCAATTTCCTGGAGCCGACCTGGCAGATCTGTTAAGAAGAGAGCATGACTGATGTCCACGTGGAGCAAATCGATCACAGCGGCGACGCCGGCCTGCGCATCACCGCCGGCTCGCTCCCGGAGCTGTTGATCGTCTGCGCCGAGCAGATGGTCCGCCTCTGTTGTCCCGAGGGGCGCATCCGCCGTTCCCTGGCCCGTCCCGTCGAGGTCGAGGGCGCCGACCTGGTGGAGTTGCTCATCAACTGGCTGTCCGAGATCAACGGCCTCATTTCAGTCCACCACGAACTTTACGACTCCTTCACCATCCGCACTCTGTCGCTGCCGGACGAGCCTCCTCTGCACGTGGCCGGCTCCGCCCAGGGCGAGCCCATCGATCCGGACAGGCACAACCTCGCCAACGAAATCAAGGCCGTCACTTTCCACGAAGCCTACGTCCACCAAGAGGGAGACGAGTGGCAGTGCCAGGTGATCTTCGACCTGTGAAGGACTTGTGAGGGACCTGTGAGGGAATAGCGGGGCCGCTCACCTTGCCAGAATCATGCTGCGGCTCTCGACGCGGCCACCCACCTCGAGACGCGACCAGTAGACCCCGCTCGCCACCGCACGACCGCGCTGGTCCCGCCCGTCCCAGCTCACCATGTGCTCGCCGCTCTGCAGCGGCGCGTGCATCAGAACGACGATCTCGCGCCCGGCCGCATCATACACGGTCAGGCGAACCCGGGCCGGATCGTCCAGCCGAAAGCGGACCGTGGTCTGCGGGTTGAACGGGTTGGGGTAACTGGTCAGTGCGAAGCGGCTGGTCACCGGAGTCTCCCTGGCCGCCACGCCGGTGGGACCGGATACGTCGTAGTCCCATATGCCGCGCCCGTAAGTTCCGAAGCGCACAACCTGAGCTTCCGGCACACTCTCCACGCACCAGTAGGTCGTCAAGGGAACTTCCGCCAACCCGATGTCCTCCCATGTGTCGGTGAGCGGGTCGAGGCGGTAGGGCCCTGCTTCGGTGGCTGCGTAAAGCACCTCGCTGGCCGGATTCTCCAGGGCGAGATCGTAGACGAGGGTCCTGGGCTGACCACCACCTGCCGACGTCCAGCTCGCACCACCATCATCGGTCCGGTACACGGCCGGCCCGCTGTAGCCGCTGCCGGCGATCCAGGCGCGCTCGGAATTCTGGTGGGAATACTGGATGGCCGTCCCGTAGAAGTAGTGAGCGCTGGGGCCGTTGTCAGGCGAAACGATCCAGCTGTCGCCGCCGTCGCGCGAGTACCAGATCCGACCCGTGTTGGTCACCGCGATGCGCCGCTGGTGATCGGTGGGAGCGATGCCGAATGCCGTGAGATAGCTGCCGCCCGCGGCGGTGAAGTCCTGGTCGAAGGTGAAGTACTGCACATTGTCCCCACCTAACCAGGACCCGCGGTGAAGATGAGTAGCGCAGAAGAAGAACGCCCGGGAATCATCCGGATCGGCCAAGATGAACGGTAACCACGAGTAGGATTCGCCTGGTGGGAAGTCGAGCAAGCCGGAAATGGCGGGTGTGTATTCACCTGTGTGCACCAGCACGAAACCGGGGTAGACCGAGAAGACGGTATTGTGACTGCCGTCGCTCGAGGTGAGATGACCGTAATCGCCGCTGATCATCTGGACGAAGTCCCAGGTGGGACTCTTGGCGGGTCCAGTGCTGCGCTGATAACCCTGGTCCAGGGAGCCGGCCGCGACCAGGTTGGGATCGTTCACGCAGGTCAGACCGCAGGAGAACGGGCTCACCCCCAACCCGAGC
>CBDURX010000558.1:0-2140 GCA_965369485.1 uncultured bacterium
CCGCCCAGGGATGAAGCCGTTCGTTCCGTCCGCCGGTATCTGCGTAATCTCGGAAAGTCACCCCACACAATTCTTTTTTGCCCCCCTACACAATTTCGTTGCCGGCCTATTCCGCTTGCCCCGCTTCGACATCAGATTTAGGATCCAGTTGCGAAGTTCAGAGAATCTGCAATGACTGGCAGCGCAGTCGGGAGGAGCCGCCATGAACTATCCGGTCTGGGAACTGGCCTTTGGTGGCGGGATGTTGATCGCCATCGTGGCCATCCTTCACCTCTTCGTCGCACACTTCGCCATCGGTGGCGGCCTGTGGCTGGTGGTGACGGAGATGCGGGCTCGCCGGCGTCAGGACGAGCAACTGCTGGCCTATGTCAAAAGTCACACACGGTTCTTCATGCTGCTGACCCTGGTGTTCGGCGCCATCAGCGGTGTGGGGATCTGGTTCACCATCGGCCTGGTCTCACCCACGACCGTCTCGGCCCTGATCCACGCCTACGTGTGGGGCTGGGCCATGGAGTGGGTCTGCTTCTTCGTCGAGATCGCCGCCGCTCTGGTCTACTACTATGGCTGGGACAAGCTGTCGCCCAAAACCCATGTAGCCGTGGGCTGGATCTACTTCGTAGCCGCCTGGATGAGCCTGGCGATCATCAACGGTATCATCACCTTCATGCTGACACCGGGCAACTGGCTCGAGACCCACAGCTTCTGGGCGGGTTTCTTCAATCCTACTTACTGGCCTTCCCTGTTCGTGCGCACCTTCGCGGGCTGGGGCACGGCGGGTATCCTCACCCTTTTGACGGCCGCTGCCTTACCTCGCGGCGAGTTCCGCAACCGCGTGATCCGCTACAGTGCGAGCTGGGTCGTGGTGGCGGCGATCCTCGGCGGCCTGGCCGGTCTCTGGTACAAGTCGGCCATTCCCGGCTGGAGCGACCTGGTCCTCGGCAGTGTGCCGATTCTGCCCGTCATGTTGACCTGGCTGAAGATCGGTCTGGTGTCATCGCTCATCCTGGCGCTGTGGCCTCTCCTGGTACCCAAGACCTGGCATCCCGTGGGAGTGGTTCTCATCGTTCTCTCCGGCCTGCTGGTCTTCGCTTCCGGCGAGTGGGTGCGCGAGACCGGTCGCAAGCCGTTCACCATCCACGGTTACCTGTACAGCAACGGCATGCTGGTGTCCCAGGAGGAAACACTGGCCACTGACGGAGTTCTGGCCCACACCCGCTGGATCGACCCGGCGGCGCGGACCGACAAGACTGCTCTGGGGCAGCAGATCTACCGCGCTCACTGCCAGCCGTGCCACACCATGGACGGTTACAACGGCTTGCGTCCCTTCCTCGCCCACTGGAGCGAGGAGACCATTGCCAGCCTGTTGCCGCGTCTGCAATACGTTCGCGCCCTGATGCCGCCGTGGTTCGGCAACGAGTACGAGAACGAGTGTCTGACCCAGTACTTGCTGAGCGAGAGCGCAACAGGCGCCGCCACGTTTCCGCCGCACGCAGAAGCTGCTCAGCAGTTGGCCTGGGATATCTCTTGCGGGGTATGCCACACACTCGACCGATTCCGCCCCCTGCGCGATTCACTGGCCGGTTACAGCCGCGAGGATTTGGAGGATCTGCTGGACTCTGTCGGGGAATTGACCGACGAGATGCCGGCCTATTACGGTGACGACCAACAGCGGGAGCTCCTGCTGGAGTACCTGGAGCAGGCCGCGGGAAGTGAACCCACCACCGTTGCCGTCGCGGAAGGGGGTACGCCATGAACATGCCGAATCTCGTGCCCTCCCCCGACATGTTGCCGTTGCCCGCGCCGGCTCCACTGCTGCACTTCTTGTTGCTGTTGATTTTCTTCTTGCACCTGCTCTGCATGAACTGCTTGCTGGGTGGTATTTTCCTGGCCGCGTGGAGCCGTATCCGTTCCCGGGCGCCAAGTGACGCCCACGATCAGTTGGCCAACCAGGTTACGACACTGCTGCCGTCCCTGGTGGCCGGCACTGTCACACTTGGGGTCGCCCCTCTATTGTTCATCCAGGTGTTGTTTGGTCAGTTCTTCTTCACCTCCAGTGTGATATTGGGTTGGCCCTGGTTCGCGGTGGTCCCGATCCTGATCCTCGCCTACTATGGGACTTACTTGCAGGCTTTCTCCGGCC
>CBDURX010000559.1:0-2137 GCA_965369485.1 uncultured bacterium
TGGTGGGCATTCTGGCCTCTCTCACGGCGATTCCCACCTGGGGTGGCAATCCGCCCGCCGCTGAACCCGAATTCTATGAGAAACCATGCCTGTTGCCCGCCACGGCGCTGCAAACCTCGCTGCGGGAGCCCCCCGTGGGCGACCGCGGCTACGACGTCCTGCACTACGACCTGGACCTGGTCATCGATCCCGAGGCGGAGAGCGTGGCCGGCTCGGTGCTCATCCGGCTGCAGGCGTTGTCCGTTATCCTCGGCCAAGTCCAGTTGGACCTCGTGGACGATCTCAGCGCGGACAGTTTGCTCTGGAACGGGTTCAGTGTGCCGTTCAGTCACGCAGGTGACAGCCTCGTGGCCACTTTACCCACCGCCCTGGCCGCCGACGCCACCGGCGAACTGACGGTGTACTATCACGGTCAGCCGCTCCGGCACGGACTCTTACACGCCGGCCTGATGTTCAGGCGCTATGGCAACTCACCCGAGGACCCCGTCGGCCTGGGCCCCATCGTGGCCAGTGTCAGCGAGCCATCCTCGGCCCACTCCTGGTGGCCGTGCAAGGACCACCCCGCGGACAAGGCCACGGCGACGGTGGCCGTGACCGTGCCCGACACCCTGATCGCAGTGGCCAACGGAACCCTGGTCGCGGAGGATGCAGCGGCACCGGGGTGGCGTCGCTTCCTGTGGGAAGAATCCTATCCCATCGCCACCTACCTGGTGGCGGTGGCCATCTCCAACTACGATACCTGGCAGGAGTTCTGCCCCGGTCTGGCCGGACCCGTGCTCCTGACCTACCACGTCTTTCCCGTGGATCGCGAGGTGGCCGAAGGCAACTTCGCCCCCACCTGCCAGATGCTGCAGTTCCTGGAAGAGCTGTGCGGCCCCTATCCCTTCAGTGACGAGAAGTACGGTCAGATCGAGTTCAAGTGGGCCGGAGCCATGGAGAACCAGACCATGACCGGCTTGCCGCGGTTCCTCATCTCCGATCCAGTAAACCCGAGGCCGCGGATTTTGGTCCACGAGATGTCCCACCACTGGTTCGGCAACCTGATCACCCCGGCGCGCTGGCGGGACATCTGGCTCAACGAGGGCTTCGCCCGCTACAGTGAGGCCCTCTGGGACGAGCACACCATCGGCCGGCAGGCCTACCTGGATTACATGTATTTGCGGGGACCGGACCGACACCCGAACCTGTTCGTAGGCGACGGAATCCTGGCCGACCCTGACCCGATCCTGCCCAACCTCTTGATCTACGACAAAGGAGCCTGGGTGCTGCACATGTTGCGCGGGTACCTGGGCGACGCCGTGTTTTTCCGTATGCTGTACGACTACGCCACCGACGCAAGCTTGGCCCATGCCAATGTGACCACCGAGGAGTTCGTGGCCATCGCCTCGGCCTCGGCCGGTTTCGATCTGGCCCCGGTGCTGGACCCTTGGCTGTACACGGATGCCGTACCCGAGCTGGCCTGGAGTGTGAACCAATATCCGGCGCTGGACAGCAGTCTCGAGCGGGTCTGCCTGGAGATCCACCAGAACCAGAGCCCCCTTTTCGATCTGATGGTACCGGTGCACATCGCCACGGCCACGGGACTCCAGGTCGAGACCGTACATCTGGACGGCCCCAGCGGGACCTATTACTGGACAGTGCCAGGGCCGGTCGATTCCGTGACTATCGATCCGGAGGGATGGTTGTTGCTGCAATCTGCCGGCGCCGCCCCGCCGCGGTTGCGTTCCCTCAGGCCGGCTCCCAACCCGGTGCCGCCTTCCGGTACTCTCCTGCCCTTCCACCTCACTGTGGAGAGCCGAGTCGTGATCAACCTGTACGATGTTCGGGGACGACGGCTGGGACAGTGGGACCTGGGCGTGCGGCCCGCCACGGGCGACGAGCCCGAACAGTGGCTGTGGACCGGGCGGGACGACGACGGGCTGAGGTTGCCGTCGGGGGTCTACTGGTTGGAGATCACGGCTGAGGGAGCGCGGAATGTGCACAAGGTGATATTGCTGCGGTGAGTTGGGCTCAGCATGTTGCTGCCCTTGTTCAGAGAGCAGCAACACGCTGAGCCAACACTTCCGTTATTTCAACAAGGTCATCTTATCGATAATCTCCTCGCCAAACGCCTGGGCCGTGTAGAAATAGACACCTG
>CBDURX010000560.1:0-2113 GCA_965369485.1 uncultured bacterium
CTGGGGCTGGGATCCCAAGGAGACCTGGAGCCTCGTGACCATCCTGGTCTACGCCACGGTCCTCCACTTCCGGTGGATACCCTCTCTGAACCGACCCTGGGTTCTGGCGGCGGGAGGTTTCCTGGGGATCGCCTCGGTGATCATGACCTATTTCGGCGTCAATTACTTCCTGGCCGGCCTGCACTCTTACGCCCAGGGCGATGCGGCCAAGGTGCCGACCTGGGCTTTCGTGGCGGCATCGCTGATGCTGATTCTGGTGGTGGTATCCGGCTGGTTCGACCGCTACCGCACCTGGGGCGTGACAGAGCGGGAGTCCACGGCCGCCGTCACTGAATCGAAGTGACGGATTCGGGTTAGCTATCACATCGGAATTTCGTTTCTTGTGATGCATGTTTCCGTACCGGCAGACGCCATGTGTAGGGACATGGCTGCCGTGGTATAGCCAAGCCTGGGAGTCGAGATAGATGGCTGAAGAAATGAGAATCGGCAAGTCGTTCGCGACCCCCACAACGACCGAGAGCTCCTTCGATGTCGAGCTACGCGGCCTGCTCTGGCAACGCTGCTTGCATGTGACCATCATCGGACTGGTGCTCAGCCTCGCCGGCATGCTCGTTTACCTGTTCCTGACCGAGCCGATACCCTCGGTGGTTCCCGAACTGGAGGCGAGCCTGACCTGGCTCCGCCTGAGCAACGTCGCCACCTTTGCCGTGGCTCTCATCGTCCTGCTCGCGATTCAGCGATGGCTCTGCCACATCAAGCTGATGATCTTCGCGTTCATCGTGGTAGCCCTGAATATATTCGTGACCATTCTGTTGCAAGCGCTTTGCCACCCCGATGCCCACGCATTCCTGATCGTGTCGCTGATGCTTTTCCTGACGGCTTCCTACATTCCCTGGAAGGCCGGTTTCCAGTTGGCCCTCGGCATGGTGGCGTTGCTGGCCTACGGATTCGCGGAGTTTTACTACTCGAACTTCCCCGATTACACCGCGTACTGGCAGGACGTCGGCGGGCTGGACGCTTACATAAACCACATCATCTGGGGACTGTTCGGCTATTTGATACTTGGCGCAACCAGCTACCTGACCAGCCGCACTCTTTACGGCCTGCGCAAGTCGGTCCACAGCGCCAAGCGTCTTGGCAATTACCTGATCAAGAAGGAGCTGGGGCGGGGGGGTATGGGCACCGTCTACCTGGCCGAACACGCCCTCATGTGCCGTCTCACGGCGGTCAAGGTCCTCACGGTCAGTGACGGCGAGTCGGATGTTTCCTTGCGGCGGTTCGCACAAGAAGTACAGCTGTCGGCACATCTCACCCACCCGAACACCATCAGTATCTACGACTACGGGCGGAGTGGCGGCAACGTGTTCTACTACGCCATGGAGTATCTCAACGGCCTCGACCTGCAGGCGTTCGTGGAGCGTTTCGGTCCCCTGGACCCGGCGCGAGTCGTCCATGTCCTGGAGCAGGTGTGTGGCTCGTTGGGCGAGGCCCACGCCAAGGGGATCATCCACCGCGACATCAAGCCGTCGAACATCTTTCTGACCCAGCGCGGCGGGCTGTACGATTTCGTGAAGGTGCTCGACTTCGGCCTCGCCAAGCAGGTCAAGCAGGGCGGCGACGTGGGGCTCACCAAGACTGGCATGCTCTTCGGGACACCGCGTTACATCGCACCGGAAGCCATCTACGGCAGCGAGAAGAACGACGCCCGGGCGGATCTCTACAATCTGGGCGGCGTGGCCTACTGGCTACTCACCGGGCAGCCGCCTTTCGCTTCTTCCTCCAGCGTCGAGTTACTGGTGGATCACGTCAAGACAGTCCCCGAGCGCCCCAGCACTCTCTGCGAACTGCCCATCCCGGCCGAGTTGGACGACATCGTCATGAAATGCCTGCAGAAGAAGCCCGACGACCGGTTTCAGTGCGCGAGCGAATTAAAGGCGGCCTTGGCGCAGGTACCTTTGACCACACGATGGGACGAGGAGAAGGCGCACGAGTGGTGGGGACTGCACGGCCTGTTGAGTGAACCGGTGGTGGTCTGCAAGGAAGAAGCCGATACGGTGGGCAGCGTCGTCGGCGCCGGATGATCGGCACATCAAGCTCTTATCACCCTGAACTG
>CBDURX010000561.1:0-2103 GCA_965369485.1 uncultured bacterium
GCGCGCAACTACTGTGGTGGTACAGGATATACCAACCAGATCAACCTGCTCATCAGGTTGCAGATCGCCTCTACCCTGCCTCTGATGGAGTAGCAATCACACCCCGCAAGGGCTTTGCTCTAGCCATCTTGCGAGGCTATCTGCCGGAAACCATCGACCTCCTCGCGGGTGAGTTCTCTCAGCTTGCCCACGGGGAGGTTTCCCAATCTTACCGGACCGATCCGTGTGCGGCATAACATGACGACGTCGTGCCGCAGGGCGTTGAAGATGCGCCGGACCTGCCGGTTCTTGCCCTCGGTCACGACAAGCCGCAGCACGGTGAACTTCTCCCCGGCCTCTTGAATCTCGACAGTTTGCGGCCTGATGAAACCGAGGCTCGGCAGATGCATGCCGGCCAGGACGATGCCGATCTCCACGTCGGTGACGTGGCCGGTCACCTTTATTTTGTACTCCTTCTCGAGATGAGCGCCGGCGGCGGCGTAGCAGTTCCAGACGCTGTCGTTGGACACCAGCATCAGGCCGGAGGTGTGGGCATCGAGTCGGCCGGCCACGCAAAGTCCGGGTATGTCGTGCGGCAGGAAATCGGACACCAAGCGCCGTCCCCCGTGATCGGAAGGTGTGGAGATGACCCGGGTTGGCTTGTGAAAGACGAAGTAACGCCGCGGCACGTCCACGAGCGGTTGGTCATCGATGAAGATGACGCTTTCGGGGCCGACCGTGGTGGCGGGATCGGTGTCCACACGTCCATCCACCTTGATCCGTCCGGACCGCACGATCTGTTCGGCCTTGGCCCGGGTCGCGTAACCGGCCTTGGCCAGCGCCCGGGCCAGTCCCATGGGCTTCTGAGGCACCCACCGGTGGTCCAAGGCTTCCAATCCGGGTGTCTGTTGCGGCTCCCGCTTTTTTTCACTCATGGTTGTTACTGTATCTTCCTGGACAGACTCAGCATCGCATTATCCCGCCAGTCAGATTGTCAATTATACACCCGCCCACCACCACCACACCATCACAGCCGTGTAGGACAACAGGAGTATGGGGCCCCAGACTCTCTTGATAGCTTGGCTGCGACTGCAGACCAACGGTAGTAGCAGCGTCATCACAATCAGACCCGGCAGCTGGTGAGTGCGCAAGGTGACTTCGCCGGCCACGGGCAGGAACGCGGCGACCGGACCGGCCACGGCCAGCAGGTTGAACAGATTTGATCCGATGATGTTGCCCAGGGCGATATCGCTCTCTCGCCGCACTGTCGCCACCAGTGTGGTCGCCAATTCCGGTAAGCTGGTTCCGACGGCAACCAGCGTCAAGCCGATGAAGGCCTCGGAGGCGCCCAGGCGCGTGGCCATGGACACCGCGGTGTGGACGATCAGTTCCCCCCCGCCTCCCAAACAGACCACGCCCAGAAACACCAGGAGTGAGTTGACCAAGATTCCCCGCCGAGCCAGAACGGTAGGCTCCCGTGCGGACTGCACCTGGGTATGTGACTTGCCCCGCTTTGCGTCACGCAAGGTGACCGCCATGAAGACGACGAAGACCACCACCAGGATGAGTCCGTCCCAACGGCTGAGCCGTAAGTCCCAGCAGAGGACGGTGAAGAGAAGGGTGACGCACAGCAGCAGAGGTATCTGCCGCTTCCTCAGAGTCTTGTCAACCGTGACCGTGACCGTGCAGGCGGCCATGCCCAGGATGAGGCCGATGTTCGCCACGTTGGAACCGATGATGTTGCCGAGCATCATCACGCTGTTGCCGCGCAGGGTCGCTATCAGGGAGACGAACAGCTCCGGCGCGGAGGTTCCCCACGCCACTACCGTCAGGCCCACGAACACGGGAGGCACACCCAGCAGGGAAGCTATCCGGGCGCCGCCTGTCACCAGGAGCCAGGCGCCACCGACGAGCAGGCTCACTCCGACCGCAAACAGCAGTAGATCCAGCAGCAAGACCACTCCGTCCCTTCAGGCGGTGGGTCCGATCAGGGCGACGGCCCTGACGGGCGAGGCCTCCGTACCGGCCAGCTTCAACGGCAAGGCCATGAATTCGAAAAACGTCGTGGGCAAGGCGCCCAGGTTGGCCAGGTTCTCCACGTTCACCATGCCGGCAGCTGCGAAG
>CBDURX010000562.1:0-2091 GCA_965369485.1 uncultured bacterium
GTGCCAAGACGGCAACCGACGCATCATCCCGGGAGGATTAGCTGGAACCTGTTGTATGCAAGGAACTTACTCGTCTTCTACCCTGACCCCCCGCTAGCCCCAATACATCAAAAATTTAATTTATATGTAAATTATTGCTGCGTGCCGGCCGATAGCAGACATCAACATCGGCCATCCCGGCCCACCGCGTCTCACGGCAGCCGGACAAACCGGCAGGCAAGGGCGTGGGGGAAGGAGCCGATCGTTGGCAAGACGTGGCGCTGGTGAACGAGGGGAGGCCTCGATGTCCGAGTGGACTGAAAGAGCGATGGAGGACCAGGTGATCTCGTGCGAGCAGGCTTTGGCCAGCCTGTCCGGTGATGTGTCCCTGCTCCGAGAAATCCTGGACATCTTTCTGGTGAACGCTGAGGAGCAGCTACAGGAACTGGTCCAGGCCCTCGCCGCCGGCGATCTAGAAGCGGTCCGTGTTTTGGCGCAGAACCTTGGTGACGAGGCCGCAAATTTCTGCGGTCACCGCCTGAGCCGCACGGCCCAGGAACTGGAGGTTCTGGTGGGCTCGGGTAGCCAAACCGGTGCCGACGAGTTGCTGGACCGTCTGTACCGGGAGTGGGAGCAGTTGCAGCAGTGGGTTGCCGAGGCCGATTGGGAGGAGTACACCACGAGGCTGGCCGCGATGTGAGCCGATATACGATCATCGCCGGGGAGGCAACCTCCCCGGCGATGTCTTGTCTGGCCGGCCATGGTCGGCCCGGGGCCCCTGGCCAGTCCGCGGCTGCCGAGGTGGGCGTCCGGTTACTTCTCGGACTCCTGCTCGGGCTCGTCGGGAATGGCCGCGTTGTCGGAGAGCTCGGCCACGGTGGTTCCGTCCGCCTCGCTCTCGTTCGCTGCCGTGGCCACCGGATCGAATAATCCCGCGCCAGACTCGACCACGACCGTCTCGGTGCCTTCCATAGCTGCGTCCTCCGTGGTTGCCTCATCGGACGCGGTCGTGGTGATCTCTTCCGCTGTGGGGATGCGGAACGACTCTCCCAGGGCGACCAGGTCGATCTCACCGGCGCCGGGAGCATCTGTCATCTCTTGTACACGTGTCAGGCTCACGGCGGCCTTGTCGTAGGCCGCGTCGATCTCGAGGGCCTTGTTGAAGGCTACGGTCGCGGCACTGTTCTGGCCGACTCGCTCCAGGGCGCAACCCAGGTTGTTCTGGAAGCAGGCCACGCCGTCCTCGAGGAACACTGCGCGCGCCAGAGGTGGCACGGCACGCTCGAAATCAGCGGTCTCGATGAAGAGCAGACCGAGATTGTTGTGGGACCAGGCGTCCCTGTCGTTCCGCCGGATGGCCTTCTCGTATGCCTCGATGGCCTCGTCCCGCTGCTGCAAGTTGTGGTAGACACGGCCGAGAACCCGGTAAGCGTCCGCGTAATCGGTGTCCAGGGCGATGGCTTTCTCCACCGTGACCCGGGCCTCTTCGCCACGGTCCAGCTCGAGCAGGATCCGGCCGAGGTTCACGAGACTCTTCAGGTGTTCCGGCTGCAGGGTCAGGGCCTCACGCAGCGATTCCTCGGCGCCCTCGAGGTGGCCGGCCTTCCACATGGACAGGCCGAGCATGTAGTGGCCCCAGGTATTGTCAGGATGCTGGTTTGCGTAGGCCGTGAACAGTTCGACGGCGCCGTCATAACGTCCTTCGAAGTAAGCGGCTTCGGCCAAGGCATAGCTGATGACCGGTGGCGGGGACGCCGGCAACTGATCTTCTTGGCCCTCGCTGAGTGCCAGCTGGCGATCAGTGTCCTGATCGTTCTGGATCTGCGAGGCGTTCGCCGGTCGCGTCATCTCCTCAGTAATTTCCGCTGCCGGCGGTACGGCCTCCGGCACGGACGGTCCTCGTGAAGCGACTTTTACGCCCACGAAGATGCTCACAGCCAGAACCAGCACGAAAAGGATACCTGCCTCGGCGAAGCGGATCTGCTTCTCGTTGTGCTTTCCTTGCCTCGATGTCTTCATCGTCCTCTCCTTTCCCGGTGCGCCGTTCTACCGACGCGGATTCTGGATGTCCTTCGGTACAAGACAAGGGCAAGGGAGTGGCCAGGAGTCATG
>CBDURX010000563.1:0-2090 GCA_965369485.1 uncultured bacterium
GGACATTCTAGACCACATCTACTAGGCTACCCACACGAAACCCGGAAGCGCCAAAATTTGAGGGGCGGCCTCTGCTTGACCGCCCCTGCTTTCCCGTTCACTCGTGGGAACAGCAGACTTCCGATTCCGCCTCCTACTTGGCCCCCTGGTGGGGATACCCGTAGTAACGCGGCGGGTCGAACGTCTCTTTAATGGTACGGGGTGAGGTCCAGCGAAGCAAATTCAGGTAGCTGCCGGCCTTGTCGTTCGTCCCTGAAGCACGACTGCCGCCGAACGGTTGCTGCCCCACCACGGCCCCCGTGGGTTTGTCATTCACGTAGAAATTACCGGCCGCCCCGGCCAGCTCTGTCCACGCGATCCTTATGGCCTTGCGGTCTTCGGCGAAGATGGCACCCGTCAGAGCGTAAGCCGCACTCTGATCGCACAGCCGCAGAGTTTTCAGGTAATCCTTCTCCTTGTACACGTGGATGCTCAGAACCGGCCCGAAGATCTCCTCCACCATGGTCGTGTACAGAGGTTCCTTGCACTCGATCACCGTGGGTTCGATGAAGTAGCCCTTCCTGTCGTCGCAGCCACCGCCGCAGATAATGCGCGCCTTGCCGCGCGCCTTGCTAGTACGGGAGCCCTCGATGTACCCCTTGATGGTCACGAAGGCGTTGCGGTCGATAACGGCGCCCATGAAGTTACGGAAATCGGTCGGGTCGCCCATCTTGATGGTGGCGATTTCGTCCAGCAACCCCTTCTTCACATCCTTCCAGAGCGTGTCCGGAATGTAAGCGCGGCTGGCGGCGGAGCACTTCTGCCCCTGGTACTCGAACGCGCCGCGCACCAGAGCCGTGACCAGGCCGTCCACCTCGGCCGAAGCGTGGGCGAACACGAAGTCCTTGCCACCGGTCTCCCCCACGATGCGCGGGTAACACCCGTAGTTCTGGATGTTCTGGCCGATCGTCTTCCACATCCCCTGGAACACTTCCGTGCTGCCGGTGAAGTGGATGCCGGCCAGATCCGGACTCTCCAGCACCGGGTCACCGATCTGGCCGCCTGGGCCGGGCACCATGTTGATCACCCCGTCGGGCAGACCGGCCTCCTGCAGCACTTGCATGATGTGGTAGGCCGCGTAGACGGCGCTCGAGGCCGGCTTCCAGACCACAGTGTTGCCCATCAGTGCCGGCGCGGTGGGAAGGTTGCCGGCGATGGAGGTGAAATTGAACGGCGTGACGGCGAACACGAAGCCGTCCAGGGGACGCTGCTCCAGCATGTTCCACATGCCTGGCGAACTCTCGGGTTGCTCCGCCAGGATGTCGACCAGGAAGAAGGGATTGAAGCGCCAAAAATCGATCAGCTCGCAGGCCGCGTCGATCTCCGCCTGAAACACCGTCTTGCTCTGCCCCAGCATGGTCGCCGCGTTCAGGATCATGCGGAAGCGCCCCGCCAAGAGGTCGGCGGCCTTCAGCATGATGGCGGCCCGTGCTTCCCACGGTAAGCCCGACCAATCCTTGCTGGCTCGGCGGGCGGCTGCGATGGCCTGCTTCACTTCCTTCTCTCCACCCTTGTGGTAGCGGCCCAGCAGCTTTTTGTGGTTGTGGGGCATGCGGATGTCGGCCAGGTTGCCGCTACGGATCTCCTTGCCGCCGATCAATAGCGGAATCTCGATTTCCGAGGAGGCCATCCGCTTCAACTCGTTCTTGATGAGGTCCTTCTCCGGCGAACCAGGCGCATAAGTGAGCACGGGCTCGTTGCGGGGTACGGGTACGTCGAAAATGGCGTCAGGCATAACTCCTCCTCAACGTCGAATAGTGCTTTGTCACGAGCGTCTGCCTCCACGGCGGAATGGGCAACCATAATGAACCACCAACCTGCTCTTGGCAAGTGATCTACCATCAACCCTGATCAACGAGAAATTCATGGCTTGATGTCAGCTTCGTGCTAAAATATCAGTGGTCTGCATACTCTAGAATTATGGAGGAATGTGAATATGTTACGGCACCCTCGCAAATTCGTCACGACCGTCGAGAGCCACTTCCTGGCCCAGCAGGGTTCCCACCCCACAGCCAGCGGCGATTTCACCGGCTTGCTGAACGACATCGCCT
>CBDURX010000564.1:0-2053 GCA_965369485.1 uncultured bacterium
AACTCTTCCGATCCGTGCCGTGAAGCAGGTTGCAGCGCTCAGCCAGCTCACCGATGCTGCGGCTGGTGGGATAGGTGGTGGCCACGATCCAGTCGTACCGGTCGAGGCTGCCCGCCGCGTGTAGCGACTCGATCTTCAACGCCGTCAGCATGAAGTAGATCTGGTTGGGCTTGAAGAAGACGAGACAGCGCTCCGCGTCCAACCGGTCCACCTCCAGACCGGCCGCCGCCGCCTCGTCCGCCAGACCGACCGGCGCCGTCGTCACCATGTTGAAGCGGTCTCCGTCGGGATCCCAGATGAAGAAGACATCCGCCTGCCGCGCGGCCAGCAGCTTCTGGGCACCTACGTTCTTGTAGACCTGCCACTTCCCGGGATCGACGCCGTGGTTGACACCGTCCACGATGCCGATACCGTGATAACTGCTGCTCTCTTCCTCATGGGTGAAGAAAACCGGGCCGGCAGCGTCCAGACCGATGTCCAGTCCCGCGAAGACACGCCGCGCCGCGGCTCCCATGCTGCCGCCCTCGGTGCAGAAGGCGGCCCGGAACCCCTGGTTCGCGGCCTTCTCCACCTCCGCCAGCAATTCGGCCGGTATGACCTGGCACAGGACCTCCACGTAGGGCGTGAGAGGATCGAAATCGCGGTGGATGAGGGGATCGCTGGCGGCGGCCAGTCGGATCCCCAGAGTGTCGCGGCCGGCCTCGTCCACCAGCCGCCGTACTCTGTCGGCGATGCGACCTGCCTGCTCCAGCAGCTGCCCACCGCTTGCGTCCATGGGTTTCCAGCCACCCTTGTAACTCTGGCTGTGGGATGCGGTGAAGTTCTCGCCGCCGTCCAGCTCCTCGTGGAAGATTCCGAAGGATGAGAGCCAGATAGGCGTGGTCCGCTGCGGTGCCGGCCGCAGGTGGACATGGATGCCGTGGGCCGCGTAGATGCGAGCGGCCAGGTCGATAAGCTCCTGGGTATGGGGGCGGACCTCGCCGCCGACGTGCAGCGCGGCTAGCCCTTCCTCCCGGGCGAGCTGAGCTCTCGCCTCCAACAGAAGCGCCACGGTCAGACTGTTGAAGGGAACCGCCGTATTGTGAAAATCCTCCGGATCGAGCAGATCCCGGTAGCCAGCGGTGCCAAGCTTGAACGTTGCGGCCCAGGCGGCCAGGCCGGTTTGCTCCACCAGGAAGGGCGTGATTTCCAGGGATTCCGGCTGATCGGAGAAGGGGGTGAAGAATGTACGGGAAGCTGTCATGGCTGACTCCTGAACGATCATGAACCAGTCGATTCGTGAATGGTCAGTTCGAGGGCCCATCAGCTATGCGGGCCAAAATTAACGGAAACCTCGCAATTGGCAATCGTAATCACTAGCCCGGGACTGCCTATCGTTCTATACTTCGCCAATACCGCCAGCAAAAACCGGACAGTGCCCCTGAACCCGGTTCATTCGCCAGCCAGGAGGAACCCATGCGTTTCCGCAGGCACCTGCTCTGGTTACCCTTGGTCCTGCTGGGCACCATAGTTGCCCCGGCATGGCCAGTTGATTCCCCGGTTGATTCCCCAGACGCTTCCCGGAACATCCACGCTCTCATCGACGCCGCCGGCACTGCCAGCGATCACGAGGATGCCGACGTGGTGGTGGTCTTCGACCGCACCGATGTGGAGGTGGAGGATTCCGGCCTCTCCCACGTCGTCAGCCACGTCCTCACCAAGATCCTGACCGCACGCGGTGCCCGCGACCGGGCCATGCTCCGCTTCGACTACGATCCGGCGACCCAGGCCGTCGAGATCCGGCGGGTGAACGTGTATCGCAGGAACGGTACTGTCAAGGCGGTGGACCTGACCGGCCTCATTGATGTGACCGCCCCCGCCCACGCCATTTACTGGGGCGGGCGGATGCTGGCGCTGGCCCTGCCGCGTCTGGATATCGGGGACGCCATCGAGATCGAGACCTACCGCAAGGGCTTTCAGATCGCTTACCTCACTGCCGCCCAGAGTGACGCCGGCGGCTCCACGGACGACGCCGACGAGAGCAAGTACATACCGCCCATGGAGGGTCATTTCT
>CBDURX010000565.1:0-2046 GCA_965369485.1 uncultured bacterium
TCAAACCGCCCTTCGGACGCAGGACCTTCGTGTTGCCCACGATCATCGAGATCGAGAACGCGGCCAAGATCGTGCAGACCGAGACCTTCGCGCCGATCCTGTACGTCATGAAGTACCGGCGGTTCGAGACCGCCCTGCAGATGCACAACGATGTACCCCAGGGTCTGTCGTCGGCTGTCTTCACCGACAGCGTGGCCGAAGCCGAGGCGTTCCTCAGCTTCAAGGGCAGCGATTGCGGCCTCGCCAACGTGAACATCGGTACTTCGGGCGCGGAGATCGGCGGCGCCTTCGGCGGCGAGAAGGAGACCGGCGGCGGACGCGAGTCGGGTTCCGATTCCTGGAAGGCGTACATGCGGCGCCAGACCAACACCATCAACTGGGGCGGCGAAATCCACCTGGCCCAGGGGGTAGAGTTTAGCGCCTAGCCCGAATTATTCCCGCAACAGCGTAGCGAGGATGAGGAAAAAGCCTGGCAGAACACGTGTTTTGCCAGGCTTTTAACTCCGCAGTAGCTCCTTCATGAATAATCCGGGCTAGTTGCGCCAGGCAACTCCTGTCCCGATTGATTGTGCCTGAAAGCGCGTGTCTGTGTGATTGTGCCTGAAAGCGCATACCTGTGCGTGACCAGATGCGTTTCGGCAGCTGTGGCCAGACCGCTATCATGAACGATCCATGAACTCCATCGGTCCGGTCGGTGGAAACCCTATTTGGGTCGGGTTCGTCTGGTTTGCCTGGTCCGCCGGGTTGGTCGTCTTTATCGGCCTCCCGGCCCCCTCGACATCTCAGACTTTTTCGACTTGTTCGGTTTACCTGGTTTACTCGGTTTATCAGGCTTACCCGGTTTTCCCGGCATTCCCGGCTTCAGAAACTCCCCGGCCATCCCTCTTTCGTGCCACAGGTAATGGCAGCTCGAGCAGAGGGTGCAAAGATTGTCCAGCTTGTTGTTGCCTCCGTTCGTCCTCGGGATCAGGTGATGGACCTCCAGGAAGCGGGTGTTGTTACAGCCAGGCGCTTGGCAACGGTGGCCGTCACGCGCGAACACGGCCCGACGCGTGGCCGGTGGAACGATCGCGCGGTTGCGCTTTCCAGGCTCCAGCACCTGCGCATCGCATTCCACGGCAGCGAGGGTGTGAGAGCTCAATCTCCTGTCCCCCGCATGTGTGTGCACCTCCGCACCACCACATAGTTTGCATTTGTAAATGACAATTTGATAGGGCGGTGCCGAGTGCACCCGGGTGCAATTTTGTTCCTCACCGCAATGCGGTTGCCCGTTGTTCCCGCGTGGCCCCGAGCTGAGCAAAAGCTCTGCCATGGCGGCCAGCAGTATCTCCTCACGGCTGGTTCCCGGGGGGACGAGCCTGGCCTTGTGGATCTTTTCCAGCATGGCCTCGTAGCGGGCCCGTTGTTCCGGCCGAAAGTGAAAATTGACGGTCACCGGCAGACCCGCCGCTGCTATCTGTTCTGCTAGTGTGGTCTCCGTCCCAAGCTCCCCTTCCGTCACAGATTCGGTATCGACATCGAGGCTGCCTTGCCGTGGATCCACTTTACGCGCCGCGGCCGCTCGCCGGCGGACTCGCACCACCTTCTGCTCCAGCTCGCGCCGACCCATATTCTTGGCCTCCTCCAGCCACATCTTCTCCGTGCCTGGCGTGGCGACCTTGGCAATCTCACGTGCCTTGGTCCAGCCGATTTCGCCCCGGGCCACGGACTCCTTCAAGGCCGGTAGATCTGTCATGGATTTGGCCAGCCGGATGAACTGGTAGGTTCTGGAACTGGAGAATCCCAGTGCCTCGGTTGCGTACTGGTGGATTGAGGAGTATCCCAGCTCCCGAAAGAGCTGGCGGTTGAGGATCTCGGTGAACCAGAGCACGGCGCACTTCTCGGCGCGGCATAGCTCTTCCAGGGACTTCTGCAGAGATGCGTGAACGCGAGCGGCAGGCAGGCCGGCGTGGAATGCGGACATGAAATGGCCTTCCTCGGGAGGAGTATCAGTCACATTGGGGAGGATTTCGCCGTGTTTGGGAGGTGCATTCAATATAATGCAAT
>CBDURX010000566.1:0-2039 GCA_965369485.1 uncultured bacterium
ACCTGGTCAGCCAGGACTCGGTGAACAACGGGGTGCCGGCGCAGTACTGGCAGGTCGTGGGGCAGGTCGATCAGACCAACTCAGACGGGAAAAACCTGCCTTGACGGGTTTCTGGCCTTTTCTGCAGGTGACCAGAGCACTTTCTGGGTGATCGGGCGATCTGAGTAATCGGAACACAGGAGCCCGCCCGGGCTTGTGTCCCTGGCACCAGGAGTACCACGGAGCGTGACAAGGACGTCCTCCCGTTCCCGCACCACTAGCCGGCGGCCGCGCCGCGGCCGTGGGACCGGCCCGGTTTCCCGCTGGGTCTGGGGCGGCTGCGTGATGCTGCTCGTGGGTGGCCTGGGCCTGCTGGCCTGGAGTCGCACCCCTGCGGGGCAAGCGTCCCTGCTGCGCCTGGGCGCCGACAAGATGTACCTGTCGGTGCAAACGGCCGTGGACGAGGCCATCGCCGACGCCCTGCCCATCTACCTGCCCGGTGCCACGACACAGACCGCTGCGGACGAGTTCGCGGCCTTCGAGTGGCCGTTTCCGGACGCCGGCCGTACGGCCGCGATACGCTGCCGGCTGTTGCCCGTGCCCAGTGGCGCCAGTTTCTGGGAGACGCAGGCGCGTCTGGCCGATGCTGTCGCCCGGGTCGGTGCCAGCATCCTGTGGGGCGAGCGGTTGCCACGCGCGGGCCGCCGCGGCAACCGCCACGCGCCCGACGAGACCAGCGACCTGCTGCGACTGGACCTGGGTGTCCCGCACCGGCCGACCCACACCCTCCTGCTCTACAAACCCGCAGCCGAGGCGCCGCAGATCCGTTGGTCTGCCGGCCAGACGGCTTCCTCCTGGACCGCACTCCAGGAAAGCACTGCTCCGGCGGTGGCCCTGGTTTTCGACGACTGGGGTTATTTCGAGAGCGAGACCACGCGGGGGCTTTTGGCCCTGGACGTCCCGCTGACCATGGCCATCCTGCCCGGTCTGCCCTTTTCCCGCCGCTACGCCCTGGAGGCCACCGAGTTGGCCGTGCCGGCCGCCGTAGCCGGTGTGGCCACGGCAGGGAGTGAGCGCCTGGCCGCCGCCAGGCGGGCCGACCTCAGTGGCCAGCGCCGGAGTCGTGGGCTGCCTGTGGAGTTCGCCCTGGCGCGGAGCGTAACCCGGTTGCCGTCACGGCGCCGCGAGATCATCCTGCACCTGCCCATGGAGCCGGAAGATCTCCGCCTCGATCCGGGGCCAGGGGCCATCAGGGTCGGAATGAGCGCAGCCGAGGTCGCCGTCGCCGTCGAGGCCGCCCTGGCCGGTTTGCCTCACGTTACCGGCGTGAGCAACCACATGGGCAGCCGGGCCACGGCCGACGAGGCGACCATGGCACGGGTCATGGCGGTGCTGGCCGCGAAAGATCTCTACTTCCTGGACAGCTTGACCACGCCGCACTCGGTAGCCGCCCAGGCGGCGACGCGGGCCGGGGTTGCCGCCCTGCGCAACCGGATCTTCCTGGACCAGGCCGAGCCCGCCTCCGACCAGATCCGCCGCAACCTGCAGCAGCTCATCCGGTCGGCGCGCAGCCGGGGATTTGCCATCGGCATAGGGCATCCCTACGCTGAGACCTTGGCCGTGCTGAGGAGCGAGCTGCCCCGTCTACAGCGGGAAGGGGTGCGCTTCGTGACCCTGTCGGAGTATCTTGCCTTGCAGCGGCGGGCGACGGGCAGTAACGGTAACAGCTAGCCTGTATGGAACGACCGGCCCATACATACGGTAAGTCCACGCTCCCCACCACAGACCACACGAGAGGGACGACCGGTGCCAGACGTTTTCTTCCTGCCTGCTCATGCCAGTGAATCTCCTTACAGTGTCGGCGAGAAGGTGGAACGTCTCTTCGCCCAGTTGAATTTCGAAATGCTGCTGCCGGCTCGGGCGTTGACCGCGGTGAAGATCCACGTGGGCGAACAGGGAAGGTCCGCTCCCATCCCGCCGGCCTGGATCCGTCCCCTGGTGCAGCGGCTGGTCAGGCACGGCGCGCAGCCGTTCCTCACCGACAGTTGCACCCTGTACCG
>CBDURX010000567.1:0-2036 GCA_965369485.1 uncultured bacterium
GACTATGCGCGAAAAACGTTGGCTAGCCGATTGTATACGGGCGTCTCGGGGCCGGGAACGCGGACTCGAGGCGGTCCTGGATGTGGACCCCCTGGGGTTGTACTGAGCAGTAGTAGCCAAACTCATTGTTTGGCATGGAGTTTGATTATCCTGAGCTGATGGTTATGATTCTGGTATAATGATGTGCCAATCAGGCCGTTTTAAGCACACACGCACTCCGAAGCGTCTACGGCGGCGCTTGCAGCCTCCCGAAAGGACAGCCATGCACGGCCACCCGATCCACCACAACCATGAGTCCCGTGACATTTCCTCTCGGCTGCCTGCCGGCTTGCTCGTCCTGGGTTGGTTGGCTCTCTTGGGTGTGGGAGTCGCCTTGCTCACCGCCTTCCCCGTCTTCGCCCAGAGCCCGCAGTTGCTAGAGATGCGGGAGCGGATCGAAAAGAACGGTTGGTCCTGGGAAGCCGACGACACGTTCATCAACAGCTTGTCTGGAGAGGAGCGGGCCAACCTGCACGGCTTCGTGCCGCCCCGGGACTGGGAGAAGATCCACGCGCAGAACCTGAAGATCTTCCCCGTGAACAAGGACGAGTTGCCCAGCGTCTGGGACTGGCGTGCCATGGACGGCGTAACGCCGGTCAAGAACCAGGGAGAGTGCGGTTCCTGCTGGGCGTTCTCCGCTATGGCCGAGCTGGAGTCGTTCGTCAAGATCTACTATAACGTGGAACTGGATCTCTCGGAGCAGCAGGTTATCTCCTGTAATATCTACGGTGCCGGGTGCGGCGGCGGCTGGGCTGGTGCCGCCTACTCGTTGTTCTTGTCCAACGGCGCGATACACCAGCACTGCATGCCGTATCTGGCGATGGACCCGCCCCAGGCCCCGTGCTTGCAGGACGGCCAGCCCGCCTACGGCTGGGTCACCGGCTGGCACGGCGTCGCCAACGACGTCGATCAGATCAAGACCGCCTTGCTCACCGGCCCCGTCAGTACCGGCATCGACGCCTCGCCCGATTTCGAGATGTACGGTGGTGGTTGCTACGACACACCTGGTGGCGCCTGGACGAACCACCTGGTGGAGATCGTGGGGTGGGACGACAGGCTCTGTGATGGCGAGGGTGCCTGGATCATCAAGAATTCCTGGGGCCCGGGCTTCGGTGTGTTTGGCTATATCTACGTCAAGTATGGCGCTGGCCTGGTGGGTACTGGTGTCACTCAGCTCGAGTACGCGCCGCCTCCGGTGACCGTGCAGGTGACCGGCCCGTCGAGCGCGGAAGGTTTGATCAGCGACAGCACGGCGGAGATCACCTGGAACACCAGCGGCACTCCAGTGAGTTCGGTCGACATCTGGTTCAGCCGGGATGGTTACTGCTTCGAGACCCTCATTGCGGCGGATGTCTCCAACACGGGCAGTTACCTATGGCATGTGCCTAACGAGGCCACCACGAATGGTTACCTGCTGATTCACCCCCACGACGGAACGGATGTCGGATACG
This sequence comes from uncultured bacterium, assembly GCA_965369485.1. Taxonomy (GTDB): domain Bacteria; phylum Krumholzibacteriota; class Krumholzibacteriia; order LZORAL124-64-63; family LZORAL124-64-63; genus CBDURX01. The sequence goes on from CBDURX010000567.1 coordinate 1,491, forward strand.
GGTTCAACCGTGAGCCATTGACGATTATCGGACACAAGGTCCGCTACGTCTCCGCGGCGGGCAGTAACATGCCACCCTACGAGTCGCCGGCCACGGCGGCTCACAGCATCGGTGACGCCGTCCTGGCCTGCACCGGCCTGGACTCGGTCATGATCGCCGCGGGCGACTACTTGGAAACCGTCACCATTTCCTCGACGGTGCAGCTGTTCGGCGGCTGGAACGCCGACTTCACGTTGCACAACCCCGGCATCTACGAGACTCGGTGGCGCGGCCTCAGCAGTGCGTTGCGTTTCTTCAGCACCGCGGGCGACTTCGGCAGAGTGGGCGGGATCACCTTCCACGACTGCGTGGGCGGTTACTACAGCCAACCCAAGGATGGACGGCACGGCGGGGCGATCTACAGCCTGGGCGCTTCACCCACCATTCACGACTGCGTGTTCCTGGACTGTCGCGCTGCCCCCGGTAGCGACTTTGGCCTGGGCGGCGCGATCATGGCCAGCGGCGGCAGCCCTATGATCAGCGATTGCCAGTTCGCGAGCAATGTAG
>CBDURX010000568.1:0-2022 GCA_965369485.1 uncultured bacterium
ACCTCGGCCTCGGCCTGCAGTTCGGCGCCTTCGATGCAGATCTCGTCTTCAACGACGACGCCCCCTTCGCCCTGGGCCACTTCCTGACCGGCGGCGGCGAGGACCGCAGCAGCAATTTCACCTCCATCACCCTTCAGTACAACTTTTAATCCGGGTTTCCGTGCCCACCACGCTCCCGGCCGCCTGAAGCTGTCCTTCTCAAGGTCGGCCGTGTCCGTCCGATCATGGAAGGAACGTTCAGGTACGGACGGGTGTCAGCAGTTACGCGCGTTAACCGGGAACCGCCTTCTCCATGTATTTCTTCTACTTCTACCCCCTTGGCTTGGATCTCAAACGTGGTCGTCGCCCCGTGTTGACCACCTTGCTGCTACTGTTCATGGCGGGACTCTTTCTCTGGACGCGTTATTGGCCGTGGGAGTTCTCATTCCATCCCTACCGCTTGATATTCTTTCCCGGCAACGAGGCGCCCTGGACGGTGTTGACCGCCATCTTCATGCACGTCGGCTGGTTGCATATCCTCGGCAACATGGTCTACCTGTGGGTCTTCGCGCCGATGATCGAGGATCGTCTGGGCCGGGTGAGACTTCTGTATTATTTCCTGATGCTGGGCATGGCCGGCAATGTTTTGCACGGGTACGCCGCGCTCCACGGCTGGTTCGGCAGTCATGGGGCGGGGGTGATGGGGGCCTCAGGCGCCATTGCCGGTCTGCTGGCTTTCTGCCTGGTGCGGTTTTACTTCGCCCGCGTTGAGCTTGCCTACTGGGTGTTCGCCCCGTTGCAAGGGATCAATCGGGTCGGCCGTGCCTACCTGCCCGTTCCGGTGGCCGTCTTCCTCTGGTTGCTGTTGCAGGTGGCTCATGTCCTGTATGCCAGTGAGACTGGAGCAGCGGTCTCTTATGGCGCCCATTTCGGTGGCTTCGCCCTGGGCCTGTTCCTTGCATTCTTTCTCGGCTACCACCGGCAAGCCAGTGCGGAGAGCCATCTCGTGGCGGGACGCCGCTATTTAGACAAGGGCAAGCCGTACGCCGCCGAAGGTGCGTTCATTGCCTACCTCGCCACCACACCCGATGATCTGGAGTGCCGGCTTCAGCTGGCACGGGCTCGTAACATGACACGGCAGTTCGGCGCTGCCAGCAGCGACTACCGTTGGGCTTTCCGGCAATACCTGGCCGCTGGCGACATCGAGCACGCTCTGACGGTGTACCAGGAGGCGCGACGAGGGAATCCGTTCATGGGCTTGACCCCTGACGACCTGGCCCGGGTCGCCTTCTACCTGGAGAAGAAGCTGGATTTCCTCGGGGCCGTGGAGGCGCATCTTGATCTTTACCGGCAGTATCCGACGGATACGCGGGCCGATCTGGCCATGGTGCGGGCCATCATGCTCACACGCTCCGAACTGGGGGATGGCCGCACGGCCCGCCAGCTGCTGGCAGCAGCCTGGCGCGATCTCAAGGCCGGTGTGTGGCGGGATTTCCTCGCGCAGGAGTTCAACCTGGCAGAAGGGCCGCATGAACGGCCACCTGAAGAGTGGCCAGACTTCTGGCCGGAACCAGTACTCTGAGGGCGGCTCCATCCACTCGATAACACCAGTCTGTGACGCCCTGGTCGGCCAAGACGGCGGCCAGTTTCTCAACAGCAGCCGGCCAACTTGCTGGTCGGCCGCCGGCCAGGGTGAGGCAAGCGCAATCGTCGCGCCAGAACGACCGGTTGCCACTGTGAGCCGTCAGGTCACGGCAAGCGACGCGCAGGGTCGCCAGCTGGGGCAGTGGTGCGATGGCGCCCCAACGGAATTCCTCTCCTTGTTCGATCCACTCCGTCAGAAACGACTCGGCGGAGATGTGCTGGGACAACACTTCCCGCCAGCGTCGGGCTGTGGCCGGGTCGGATATTGTCACTTCCCACCAGGCGACGTCCTCGTGCACGATCAGGGCCAGTGGCCGGTAATGCGTGGAGTGGTTTCCCGTTTCGGGCAGCGGTTCAGCGGGTGTGACTTGCGTGCCTGGTCCCTCCTGGAAGCTGGAG
>CBDURX010000569.1:0-1996 GCA_965369485.1 uncultured bacterium
AATGGCTGCCCAACCCGGGCGGGGCAAAACTGATGGGACCCACGTTCCAGCCGATGTTCACCCCTGCCATCCCCACCGCGTAGATTATGAACACCAGGTAGATGATGAGCTCGGGACGAGCGCTGTGCGCGTTGTGAGCAATGACGAGTCCAAGCGGGAACAATGCCATGACGCCGAAAGCCAGCTGGCACAGCCGGGCGGGATGGTACCGGTCCGAAAAGCGGCCCATGAGAGGAGCCAGCAGCGCCACACCGGACTGTGCTATGACGATGCGGGCGGTGGAGATCTGGGCGTAGCTGAGACCCAGATTCCCCGCCAGCAGGATCGGCAGCATGGTGTAGAGCATCAGGAAAGCCAGGCCATAAACCAGGAAATTGGCTTCGTACCACAGAAAGCCTCGATCACGCCGGTAGGTGGTCACCGCTTCAGCAAACGGTTGCAACAGCCGCCGCCACACCTGGCCCGGCGTCCACGGACCCAACGAGGGTACAGGCGGTGGCGGGAGCAACCATCTGCGCGGAGAAGTGTTCGTTTCGGCACGTGCCGGCCGTGACGCCTCGGTACCGACAGCGGTTTCTCCTGCACGCGGCTGCCACAAACGCGACAGCACCCAGAGGTAGACGAAGCCACAGACTCCGATGCCGGCATATACTGCCTTGAATAGACCGGGATCCTGGTCGAGGATCCTGCCCACGATCACACTCGTGCCCACCGCCGCGAGGTTCCCGATACTCGTTCCCAGGCCCCAGATACGCCCCTGCAACCGTGGCCGGAAATTGGCGTGCAGGATGCCGCTCTGGGCCGGGTAGACCAGGGAGGCGAAGAAATAGACCACCGCGAGCAGGATCATGAAAGTGACTGCTGAGTCGGCCAGGAAGCTCAGCAGGAAGATCAACCGCCCCAGGGCACCACCCCAGAGGGTCACACTCCGCCGGTTGCCTCGAGTCAGCAGGTCTCCCCAGTAGAGGGCCAGCAACATGCCCCCGGTGTCGAGGGTCACCGCCAGCGTAATCAGCTCTCCGGAAGCGGCCAGACTCTTGGCGAGCACAAATGGCACCAGCAGGTAACCGGCCCACCAGATACCCTGGAATACCATGCCGCAGAAAAACCGTGGCAAGGTGTAGCGTTCGAGGGCGGAAGGCTCTTCGCCACCAAAGACCAGCCGCTGGAGCAATTGTGCAAGGGTGGTCGTCATCACTGGCCTACTATCATGCATTGACCCTTCGAACACCAGTCTCTACCCTTGAGTACATGCCACCCACCTTTTTCACCTCCTGGACTACTTACCTCGTTGCTTCCCTGGTGCTACTTGTCGCCGAGGCAGTGTATGTCCTGTTCGGCTTCGGGGCGGGATTGATCGCCGTGGGTATCCTGGCGCTGATCTTCCCCGCCATCCAGGATGTGGTGGTGATGATTCTGCTGGTGAATTTGCCCGTAGAGATCTATGTGGTCATGAAATCTCGACGCCACATCTCCTGGCGCGGTGTGCTGAAGATCTTCGTGGGGATCTTGATCGGGATTCCTCTGGGCACCGCAATACTCATGCTGGGCGAGCCCACCTCCATCATCGTGTTGCTGGGTGTTTTCCTCATCGCGGTGGGCACCACTTTCTTGAGCATTCCGACCCAGCGATCGGTACGGTGGCCCGGCTGGACCGCCCCACCCGTGGGATTCCTCTCGGGTTTGCTGACCGGACTGTTCGGAACGGGAGGGCCGCCGCTGATCCTCTACTACCAGCTCGGAGGAGCGCCCAAGGCAGCCTTTCGCGGTAACCTGATGGCCATCTTCTTCCTGATGACCTTCGTACGCGCTCCGTCTTACGCCATCGGCGGATTGATCACCTGGCCGCGTGTCTGGTCCAGTCTGGCGGTCATGCCGGCGGTGCTGTGCGGAGCTTGGCTGGGTAACCGGATCCACCTCACCCTGGACGAGGACACCTTCCGCCGTCTGGTCAGCCTGGCGCAAGCCGACGCGGATGCGCTGGAGAAGCTGCGTC
>CBDURX010000570.1:0-1975 GCA_965369485.1 uncultured bacterium
TAAACCCCGGAGGCCACTAATTGGCCGCTGGTGTCGAACCCATCCCAACGAACTTCATGAGTGCCCGCTACCCTCTCCCCCGATGCGAGCTTGCGGACCAGCGTGCCGCGCAGATCGTAGACATTGAGCTGGACCTTCTGTGTCGTCGACAGCGTGAAGTAGATTGTGGTAAAGGGGTTGAACGGGTTGGGAGAGTTGCCGTGCAACGTGGTCCTGAAAACCACGAAGTCCTCGATATCCGTGATAATGGAAGGTGGCGAAACCATGGCAAAGAAGCCACCAATGTGCCCGCCGCTCAAGTTGACGGCCGGCCCCACCGGTGTCTGCTGCCCGAGTACGCCAGCCACCGACAACGTTGTGTTGGCGGTCGATGACCCACCCGATCCCACGATTGCGGCTCTCACCCTGAAAATCGGGTCCTGCAGAGGAGTGGACGACGATTGCGCATGACCACGCGAAGATAACAGCGCTGGTAAGAGGACGGCAATCGAGCCGAGAACGATGATCGAAGGCAACACCCTCATTCGCTTCCCCCTCACGAAACAGTCAGAAAGCCTCACGCAGATCCATCCGCGGCAAGACTGCCACCGGTGATCAGACCCAGGAGCAATGCATTCCTGAAGTGCAGGAAATTTTAACACTTTCTGAGGATCAAGGGGGAAAAAAATGAATGACCATGCAGGTGGAAACAGGTGGCCGGCGGACGGAGCTGACGCCGCGGATCAAGCAACGGGGCTGTTTACAAAACGGCGATGGGTGGCCTATCCACTCAGTTGCCCCTCCCGTTTATTCCATCCGCACAGCTATTTGATCTACTGAAGCGTTGTCGGTACTCGTGAAAATTGCTGGTCCTGGTGTGAGTTTTCCTTAGACCTCAATGCGGACGGAATATTCATAAGCGACAGGGTCAACGAGTGGATTAATTTGACAACCCACCTTCATTTGTGAGATGGTCAGGTCCGCAGGAAGAAACAGATGTCGGAAGCCGGTCAATTCTCGGGACCAGTTGGTAAGTCCCGGCTCTTTCCGGAGGTCATCATGCGAACCTTGCGCCCCGTTCTCGCTGTAACCTTTTTGTTCCTGCTGGTCGTGCCCGCGCTGGCGCAGGTACCCCGCTCGGTGTTCGTCGAACTGATGACGACCACCACGTGAGCCTACTGCCCCCGAGCGGTCGCCGGTCTGGCGGTCATGTCCGATCGATACAACGCCCAGGAGTTCGACACCGTCGCCTACATGCAAACTCCGGGCGGACTCGGATGCCTTGATTCCGACTCCCGTATGGACTACTACAATACCTTCTTCCCCGTAGCAGGTATACCCCAGGTCATATTCAACGGCACGACGCGTATCGTCGGCGGTGGGGGCGTCGTGGCCGCCGGCGGCGTCTACGATCCCATCGTCCAGAGAATGCTCGGCGATCCCACACCGGTGAAACTCACGATCATCGATTACAACTTCGGCGCTGTGCCCTACGTGACGCCTGTGACTGGTGTCCTAAACTGAATACCGTGTTTTTCCTCTCGCTCTCCACCATCTCGCCCACCCAGGAGAGCCTGTTGATAGGCCAGACTGTTTCCCATTTTCGCATCGTCGCCGAAATCGGTTCCGGCGGCATGGGTGTGGTCTACCGCGCCGAGGACACTCACCTCGGCCGCATGGTCGCCCTCAAGTTCCTGTCTCCGCGCCTGCTATCCGACCCCGCCTCAAAGGCTCGCTTTGTCACCGAGGCGAAGGCCTCATCGGCCCTGGACCACCCCAACATCTGCACCGTCCACGAAATCGACAAGACCGATGACGGACGCCTGTTCATTGCCATGGCGTGTTACGAAGGCGAGACCCTGAAACAGCAATTGACGCGGGGGCCGTTGTCAGTGGACGAGGGCATCGTGGTGATTGAGCAGGTAGCGCGCGGCTTGGCGCGGGCTCACGAGCACGGGATCGTCCATCGCGACATCAAGCCGGCGAACATCTTCCT
>CBDURX010000571.1:0-1971 GCA_965369485.1 uncultured bacterium
ACGAGCTCGCAAGAATTTGCGAGGGAGGCGTACCCGGTGCGGTACGTTGATCGAGTAAATTCGAGAACACGTGTTCTGGCGGGTTTTTAACCATCCGCAGTAGCTCCTTCATGAATGATCCGGGTTAAGCCTCGACAGAGGCAGCGGTCTGTCCAGGGTCCTGTTTCCCCTCCCAGTTCTCATAAATACGAAGCTTTTCACGCAAGGTCTGTCGTGAGATGCCCAGAATACGGGCCGCCTTGGACTTGTTGTTCTCTGTTTTATCGAGGGTGTAGAGGATCTGTAGTCGCTCCACCTCGGCCAGAGGAATCAAGCCAGTAGCGGATCCAAGCGCCTCCGGACCGGCAGCTCCGCGCGGATTGCGCCCGTCGAGAATGTGCGGGGGGAACAACGAAGGCTCCAGACGCACGGGCTCGTCCAGAATCATGATTCGCTTCAACACGTTCTTAAGCTCTCGCACGTTACCGGGCCAGGGATAAAGCTGTAGCAGTTCCAGGAGCTTGGCGCCAACCTGTTCACAGTTCAGACCGAGCTGCCCGTTGAGCTCCCGCAGGAAATGGTTCACCAGCATTTCGAGGTCCTGGGGACGCTCGCGCAGCGGGGGTACTTCTATCTCGATCACCTGTAGTCGGTAGTAGAGATCGTTCCGGAAGGCTCCCGCGGCAATAGCCTCGGACAAGCGGCGGTTGGTGGCTGCCACCACCCGTGCAGCAACCTTCAGTTCCTTGGCCCCACCGACCCGCCGGAAACAACGGTTCTCGATGACGCGCAACAGCCGGGTCTGCAGCAAGACGCCCATCTCGCCGATCTCGTCCAGGAAGATGGTGCCGTTACCTGCCAGTTCGAACAGACCCTCCCGGCGTGTCTTGGCGTCAGTGAACGCGCCTTTTTCGTGCCCGAAAAGTTCGCTCTCCAGAAGAGTTTCCGGTACGGCGGCGCAGTTGATTTCCATGAAGGGCTCGCTGCGGGCACCACCCACTTCGTGCACAGCGCGGGCGACGAGCTCTTTGCCGCTACCGGACTCGCCCTGGATCAAGATGGAGGTGTCGCTGCCACTCCGGCTGGCCCCGATCTTGTCGAGGATGCGGGTCACCTTCTCCAGGCCCGGGCAGGCCCTGATCATGGTCATGTAGCGCCCGTGATCCCCGGCAGGGACCGCCACCGTCTTCTGCGGGGGCGCGGTGGGAGTGGTCGTATCCGCCGGCACCTTCCTCTCTTCCGTGGCACGCAATGCCGAGCGCACCTGTTTTTTGATCTCCTTCAGCTTGAACGGCTTCTGGATGAAGTTGTACGCTCCCGCGCGCATGGCCTCCACCGCGGTGTCGACATCGCCGTAGGCCGTCATCATGATGACGGGGGTGTCCTGCTGCTGATTGCGCAACGCTTGCAAGATCTCCAGACCGTTCACACCGGGCAGCTTCAGGTCGGTTACCAGCAGGTCGTAAGAGTTGCGGTTGCAGTTGGCCAATGCCTCCTCACCCGTTTCCGCCGCATCCACCGCGTACCCCTCGGTGGTGAGTGCTTCAACTAATGACAGCCTGATGGTGGCCTCGTCATCGATAACCAGAATCCGTTTGCTCATGATGACGTCTCCTGTTCTCGTCTGGCCTGCCTGGTGACTTTCCTTTGCGGCAGGAGTACCCTGAAGTAAGTGTGTTCCCCTTCACGCGCCACGCGTATATCTCCTCCATGTGCCGCGACGATCTTTTGGCAGATGGATAAACCCAAACCGGTCCCCGCGCTCTTGGTGGTGAAGAAAGGACGGAAGATATTCTCGATGTCCTGGACGGGGACACCGGGCCCGGAATCACTGACCGCCAGGACGATCCCCGGCACGGACTGGGTCGTGCCGCGCTTAACATCTGACAACTCGATGCGAGGTTTCAACTCCAGTCGTAATTGGACCTCGCCTCCGTGGGGCGCCGCGTCTACCCCGTTCAAGAGTAAATTCAGCAGGACTTGCTTGATCTG
>CBDURX010000572.1:0-1970 GCA_965369485.1 uncultured bacterium
AGGAGGGCCAGGGATTGCCGGCGCAGACCGTAGGGGTCCTTGGTCCCCGTGGGTACGAATCCCGCCAACCAGCAACCGGCCAGTGTGTCCAGGCGGTCCGCCGCCGCCAACAACGCGCTGACAGGGCCATCCGGCAGCCCGTCGGTCGCCGTGCGGGGGCGGTAGTGTGCCTCGATGGCCCGGCAAACCACCTCTGATTCACCGGCTTGCCGCGCGTAGTGCGCGCCGATGACCCCTTCCAGACGTGTGAACTCCTTGCCGTCCCTGATCATCTCGCTCACCTGGTCACTCTTGCAGATGGCGGCGGCCCGCAACGCTTCGGCGGGCACAGGCCCACCGTCACCGAAACCGCCCTGCCAGAGCACGGTAACCAGGCCAGTCAAGCGCTGACTCTTGTCCAGGAGCGTGCCAAAGCCCTCGATCCAGGTGACGTGCGCCAGCCGTGCGACTTGTTCGTCCGGCGTCTTTTGCTGGTCGAATTGCCAGTAGAAGAGTGCGTCGGCCAGCCTTGCCCTCAGCACACGCTCGTTGCCGTGCCGGACCGTGTCCAGGAATTCCGTGCCGCCGTCCCGGACCGCCAGGAAGTAGGGGCGTAAACCATGGCCGTCACGGTTGGACACCGCAAAGTAACGCTGATGCGCTTTCAGGGCCGTGATGATCACCTCGTCTGGCAACGCGAAGTCTTCACGGCTGAACTCGCCCACGAACACCGTGGGGTGCTCACAAAGGAAGACGACCTCTGTGAGCAGCTCCTCGTCTCTTATCCAGTCCACCGCCTCACCCAGATCAGTCAGCGCACTTTCGAGTCCCTCCTCGATGAGCCTCCGTCGCCTGGTGGGATCGACCACGACGCCGTTCTCGCCTAGAGTGTCGAGGTAGTCACCAGGGTCGGTCATGACGAGGGAGCGATTTGCGGCCAGGGTGCGGTGCCCGCGGCTGACCCGATCGGCTTCGACATCGCCCAGAACCACCGGTACGACCTCCTCGCCCAGCAAGGCCACAATCCACTGCAATGGTCGCGGGTACTCGCAAGCGCCGTCGCCCCACCGCATGACCTTGGGGAATGTCAATCCCAGCACCAACCCCGGCAGCCGTTCGGCCAGGACTGCGACTGCAGCCTGCCCTGGTTCTATCTTCCGTACGGCCAGGTACTCGCCCCGCTCGTCCTGCAGCTTGACACAATCAACGAGTTCCACCCTGTTTTTGCGGGCGAAGCCGGTGGCGGCTGCCGTGGGTTGCCCGTCGGCATTGTAGGCCACTGCCACAGGTGGCCCCTTGACAGTCAGTGATCGGTCCGGTTGTTGCACCGCGAGATCGTCACAGATCAAAACCAGACGCCGCGGCGTGGCCATGACCTGCAAGTCGCCGTGGGCGAGGTGGAGTTCTGTCAACCAGTCCGCGCTGCGGCTCTGGAGCTGCGCCATGGCCCGCGGCAAGAACCGGGCGGGAATCTCTTCGCTGCCCACCTCCAGCAGAAACGGTTGCCTCGGTATGGCGTCAGCTTCGGTCGGTTGTACCGGAGACCGTCCGGCAGTCGGCTGCGGTTGTGCACGATCCGGCCCCCTCATACGCTACTGTTCCTTTCCAGAAGCGGAAAACCCATTTCCTGGCGGCTGGCCACGTAGGCTTTGGCCACCTGGCGCGCGAGGTGACGCACACGGGCGATGTAACCAGTCCTCTCGGTCACAGAGATGGCACCTCTCGCTTCGAGCACGTTGAAGATGTGGCTGCACTTCACTACCGCGTCGTATCCCGGATAGACCAAGCCCTGGGCGATGAGCGCTTGCGCTTCACGCTCCTTGTCGTCGAAGTGCCGCCTGTACATCTGGACATCGGCCTGCTCGAAGTTGAAGACGGAATACTCTCGCTCGAACTGGCCCTGGACCTCGCCCCAGGTCAAACCGCCACCCCAGACGAGATCCTGCAGATGGTCCACACCCTGCAGGAACATGCAGAGGCGCAGTAAGCCG
>CBDURX010000573.1:0-1957 GCA_965369485.1 uncultured bacterium
CCGTTTCTGTGGGCCCGTATTGCGTCCACACGGATATGATGAGCTCCTCTGCGATTCCGTGCAGCCCCGCAGGCTTGATCGCAATGCTCGGCTCGGCGATGGCCAGGTTGCTGGCACCGGAGCCGCAAGGCCACTGCCACCACCAGTCGCCGCAGTCCAAAGGGGACCAGGGCGCGGCCGTGACCAGCCTGATCTCGCCCGATGCCTCATCCCAGTGGTAGAGATTGCAGGGGAAGTTCTGCCCGTCTGCGGGGGCCGTGTTCCAGATCACGTGGAGATTACCGTCGGGATCGTAGACCGCATCGAGTTCGACCCACATTCCCTCGGGATCAAATACACTGTAATTGGTGATGTTGACAAAGGGTCCCCAGGTGAGTCCACAATCGGTGGAACGGTAGTAGCCGACATCCGCATTGACCGGACTCACCTGGCTTCCCACGACGAGTGACACCTCATCGCCGTCGGCCTCGATGACGGCCGTGAGAAAATGATCCTGAGGGTGGATAAGGGTAGGCTGTGACACGTCCCACGATATACTGTCATTGTCACTGCCGGAATGCTCGTAGACCAATCCTCGCCAGTACCAGACTTCGTTTGAATCACCCGACCACGTGCCGATGCCATGGTGGACCAGGTCACTGCCACAAATGCCGATGGCCTGCTTGGGCCAGATCGCCGCATCTTCCTCGTATTGAATGCCCGGCGGGTTGGGCGCCCGGGATGGTTGGGGGGCAAAGAAACCCCAACTGGGACCCAAATCGAGCTCGGCACGCCAGTACTGGGGACCACCGGCGTCGTGGAAAATGACTACCGCCGCACCGTTCGGACGGTTACGGACATTGGTATACCCGGGGCGCCAGCCGGCAAAGCCCCCGTTCGCGAGCACCCAATAGCCAGGTTGCAGAAAGCGCACGGTATCACCGTTGTCGAGCGTGTAGGTCTGGGGACTGCCCGCCACAGGCACACGATTCCACGCTACGGTCCGAGTCGTCGGATCCGGGCTGAGGGCCCTCATCCAGGAGACCTGGATGTCTCCGCCCAGTTCGTCTATCTGCCTGCCCGTGCTGCCGTTGTGCTGATACTCGTACCAGGTAAAACCCATAAGGCGACTGCTGGGTATGGTTGCACTGAGTTGCCGGGATCGACCGACGGAGCGGGTCGGAGCTGAAGTAACCTGGAACGCCCGCGAATCGACTTTGACCGGCGGTAGCCTGTAGCGATAGCGCGGGATGTTGGACCCCCATGCCACATTGCAGAACAAGGCGAGGAGCGCGAGCACACGGAGAGCCTTCGACGGGACAGAAGGCATGGCGACTCCGATCCTTTCCGGGAGGAACTGCGGGTACGGGTAATATAGGGGACCCCGTCGCCCCCGCAAGGCTATGCTCGAAGGAGTTGCCTCTGCCAGACATCGCGCCCGCTGGAGATCAACAGCGGGTTCAGCGTCAGGACGCCGATCTTGCCAATGCTCTTTTCGAGGTACTGAATCTCGGCCAGCTTGGACTTGAGTTCCGGATCGGGAGGCAGGGTGACCCCCGCTTCCTGGGCCATCAGTTGCCCCTTGGCCTCCAGGGAGAGCTCCAGGTGAAGCTGGAGTAGTGCCAGCATATCCCCCACGACCAGCGGCGGGAAGTGACTGCGCAGGTTCTCCAGGAAGAACCCCACGTGGGTCTCGCCGATCTCGCCTGTGGTGACCGCCTCCAGCAGATCGACGTCCGCCTGCCAGCCTTCACCCAGCCACTGCCGGGTGGCATGCTCGCTCCGGGCAAAGGTGAACACTATGATCGACGGCAGGACGACCAGCACGACCAGCGTACTAACGAGCGGCGGTAGAATAAAGTGATTGAACGCGGAGTGCATGACCACAGCCATCAGGAAACCCGGCACAAACACCCACACGCCGCGACCCGGATGCCGATCGTGCAGGCTCTTGGAAACGACACCGAACACCACGACC
>CBDURX010000574.1:0-1911 GCA_965369485.1 uncultured bacterium
GAAGGCTACCAAGAAGAAGGCCAAGAAGAAGGCTACCAAGAAGAGACGGTAAACGCCGGCTCGTCTGAACGCGCCTGAAAAACCGCCGTGGCTTACGGGCCACGGCGGTTCCTTGTGAGCGGGGGGCTCTCAGGGATAATCCGGGATAACTCGCGAGTAGCTTACTCGATCTCTGGCACCAGGTTGAACATCCAGGTCAGGCCGAGCCGGATGCTGGTATAGGTGACTTGCTTGCCGTAGTGCAGCTCTTCACGGGAGAAGGAGAAAGTTGTAGCGTTGAACTCGGTGTGCAGCAGTAGTGATTGAGTCAGGCTGAAGTTCAGGCCACCAACCAGCTGGAAGTAGAGGGCGGTCTTGTCCTCGAGTTGGGTGAAGCGGTTGATGATGCCGCCGATGCCGAAGCCGACGAACGGGCTGAAACCCAAAAATTTGACCGTGGTCGCGTCGTAGACCAGGTCACCTCCACCCATGAAAATGGTGATGTTGTTGTCGCGATCCAGCTCCTCCCGAAACGGAGAGTCCAGATTCTCGGGATCGGAGTTGATGTAGGTCGTCTTTGCCTGGCTGCTGCCGTAGGCACCCACCACATCGATATGGAATTGGTCCGACAGATAGATGCCGATCTTGCCGCCTACCACGAAGCCCGGCTCGATTTCCTTCCGCGCGCCCTGGTAACTCCAGGTCGAGAAGATGAGCTCCTGGGGAGTGAAAACGCTGCCGTCGTATTTGTATACAACGTCGCTTCCCTCTTCCAGTTGGGTCCGATCCTCCAAGGGTTGTAAGTCGAGAAAGGTCGTGCCCGAGAACCAACCACCCCAGATGGTGAGAGAATAGGCCTTCACCGTGTACTCTTCTGCAACTTGCTCCGTGTCTGACTCCTCACCCTCCGTTGGTTCTGGTTCCTGGGCTAGCAAGGAGTTTGGAGACAGTAACAGCCCAAGGACACCTAAAAGAGCCAGCGCGAATTTGTGCTTCATGTACGACACCTCAGCCATTTGCCGTGAACCGGACAGCACGAATCCGGCTAGGTGCCGGACGCGCAGGTGGGGTAGCCGGAAGGTAAGCGTAGCGTATCGGATACGGCCAGTTCACCCCGTAACCGTAATGCACACTACCGGCACTGTCCAGGAAATTCCCAGAACAGTCGCTGCTTAAAGTTATAAAGTAGAACCAGATAAGACAAGACAGTGTCAACAGTTTCATCTAGGCTTCTGATCGTTCAGTCCTGGCCCAGGCATGTTGACAGGCTGTTGTCGTACTATTAACATTGCTCTTCGGCATATAATCGGTATGGCCACCGCCGGGCGACCAGCCCGGATTCTGGTGCATCCCGTAATCCCGCGACCGGGGCGACCTCAGAACACTGGAGGACGATCGTTGAAGACGTATTCCATGGACAAGATCCGCAATATCGCGCTAATCGGCCCGCACGGAGTGGGCAAGACGAGCCTCGCGGATGCGATGCTGCACGTGACCGGGAAGGTGGGCCGCCGCGGGAATGTCGACGACGGTACTTCTATCTTCGATTTTCACGAGGACGAGATCGAGCGCAAACAATCCATTTCTGCCAGCATGGCCTGGCTGGAGCTCGACGGTTGCAAGATTAACCTCCTCGACACACCGGGTGTGGAGGATTTCCGGGGTGACGTGTTCGCCTGCCTGGAGGTCGTGGAGGGGGCGTTATTCCTGGCCAAGGGAGACGGCGGGCTCGAGGTCGCCTCGGAGGGGTTGTGGCGGTTGCTGCGCGGGAAGAATCTCCCGACTCTCATCGTACTGAATCGCATGAACAAGGAACACACCAACTTTCAGGGGGCGATCGCCAGTATCCAGGAACGGTTGGGGGGCACGGCGGTGCCGGTGCAATTACCGATAGGCGAGGGGGAGTCCCTGCGGGGCGTGGTGGATCTCATA
>CBDURX010000575.1:0-1902 GCA_965369485.1 uncultured bacterium
CGGATGGAGCTTCATCAGTTCCACACCATAGGCGAAGAACTGCTCCGCGGACATGCCGTTGACCTGCTGGAGCGGGTCCGTCTTCATGTCGAACGTCGGAACAATCTTGGCCTTGACCGGCTGCGGCTCCTTGCCCCACTGCGACAGGAGCGTCATGACATAGCCGTTCTGTACTTTGTGCACGTTCGCGTAGTCCTTCGGACCGTTGGTCTGGGTTCGACCGATGATCCACACGTATGGCGTGGGGGCGTCGATGTGCTCGACGCCCTCCGGCAGAGTTCCCTGCCAACTGGGCGGAACCAGCGCATAGTGTGCAGGTTTGGTCCCGCTGGTCCTCGCCCCCGGCACGGCGAAAACATCGGTCCACATGTCGATCATCGGCATCAGGTAATAGCGTCCGGCCGTATCGGGCACGGAGACAATTACAGGACCCTTTGTGAGGTCCAACCAGGCTCTTGAATAGAGCGTATCGAAATTGGGCCGCACCACATCGCGATCCTCAACCGTCGGATAAGTTCGAAAGTGATGGAACATGTTCATGGGACCGAGCCCCTGTTTCTGGCCGGGTTCATAATTGACCTGGTTCCTGCGCGTCACGTCCATCAGGACCAGCGGGTAGAGGTAGATGTAGGCCTCCAGACCGATTTCGTAGGCCTCGTCAGCAATGATCTGGCTGGTGGCGTTTGCGGGTAAAGACAGGCAGACGCTTAATATAACCGCTGAAACGTAACGAAGTAATCTCAATTTCATTGCCATCCCCCAAGTCTTCATTGCTCATAAATTATTTCCTTCACGTCGATGGTGACCTTGTGTATCCTGCCGGTGAACCTCGACTTAGTTTCCGAAACGATCGCCTCGACCACCGGTAAGGATACTGATAACAGATCACTGATCACTGGTACTTCTACTCGCTCGCCTTGTTGTTGCGCTGCGCCATCTTGAGTTTCTCAATGTCCTTCGCCGAGAGTTGCGGCCGGTCAATGCTCAAAGTAACCTTGCCGAACGTGCCGGTGAAGGCGAACGGGACCTTGTAGTCGGCATCGTCCACCGGTGTACCGGTGTCGGAGCCAACATCCAGGTTCTCGTCCCACTGCAGGATCAGCGGCAGTGTGTGCGGCATCTTGTGGGTTGCTACCTCCTTGCCGTCGACCTTCAGGACGCCCGTACCGCTACGGCCGATGCCGCTCATGCTTGCGTAGGCGAGGGTACCAATACCCAGTCCGTCGTACTTGAAATCGAACTCGAGCACGTGTTTGCCGGGTGTGAGTTCCGGGCCTTCCCAGCGGATGCGCTCCATGTCGACCATGTTCCAGAGGAATACCGGCTTGTTCTTCAGCACGTAGAAGCCGTAGCCGGCGAACCGTCCGCCCTGGGTGATCAGCATGCCCTCGGCTCCGCCTTCAGGCACCTCGATCTCAGCTTTGAAGTTGTACGAGGCGTTCAGCACGCTAGGGGCATCGCCGTTCGGTGTGCCGGTCAGCGGCCTGTCCCAGGTGAACTGGTTGCGGCCGGCGGTGATGCTCGGGCGCGGTGCGATCAGGCGGGTTGCCACGGTGGCATCCAGCGGCAGTACCTGGTACTTCTCGGCCTCCTTCCAGAAGAGCTCCTGCATCTCCTTGAGCTTCTCCGGGTGCTTGGCCGCGACGTCTTCGAACTGTGTCCAGTCTTTGGTCAGGTCATAAAGCTCCCAGGGATAGGTGGCGGGATCCGCGCCCACGCCGCCGGTGATGACCCAGGGCGGACGCATGACCTTTGTGCTGGCGATCCAGCCGTCGTGGTAGATGCCACGACTGCCCATGATCTCGAAGTACTGGGTGTGCTTCCGACCCGGCGCTTCGGCGGAGTCGAAGGTGTACGCGAAGCTGACCCCATCGATCGGATCCTGTTTGTGCCCATCGACGA
>CBDURX010000576.1:0-1836 GCA_965369485.1 uncultured bacterium
TGGCGGCAAGAATCGCTTCCGTGGCCAGTTTCCGGGTGTTGTGGAAACCAATCCGGCCCACGTCCGAGTAGTCTACACGCCGGTCCGGCAGGCTCACCAGGGGTGTCAACAGGATCCGCAGTTCCAGGTGGCCACGCGAGGTTATCCGGTAGAAGTTGGCCAGACTCTCGGCGGTCAAGGGGAAAAGATGCGGGGATAGGGTAGTCTGAGGATCCCAGTCGGTTGGCAACCGTTCATCGGAGAAATCCACCGGTATGACCAGCAAACCGAAGATGGCGGCAGCCGAGTCGGCCTTGGCGCTGAGGGAGGCCTCGCGCATGGCCGCGCGCTTATCCGCCCTCAGCTGGTGCAACTTCTGCACGGGACCACTGCCGGCGAGGACGGTGGCACCGAGGGTTACCAGCAGAGTAGTCACGCAAGCGACCAGAAGGAACCGCGACCAGAAGCAATCCGCCCGCAGGCGTCTTTGCCGTTTCCCCGGTGGAATAGAGACCCGGCCCGCGCTCGGTGAGGATTTTCGATCTGTAATTGAAATCATGGACAACTCACTGGATTACGGGCACTTCACTGCCAAGGCTCACCAGGGGTAAGTGTCATTCCCTCCATAAAGATAGTGCCCAACACCAGTCGGGGGCGAAGATAATCTGGGTTGGTTGTCCCTGATTTGGAACCCGACGGCGGTAGCGGTCAGTGGTTGAAATGCCGGCGTTTCGTGAAGATCAGTGTCATGCCCAATTCCCGCGCAGCAGCTGCCACCTCGGCGTCGCGGATGGAACCACCCGGGGCGATCACGGCCTTGACCCCAGCCCGGGCCAGATGCTCTATCCCGTCCGGGAAGGGGAAGAAGCCGTCCGAGGCCGCCACACTCCCCTGGAGATCCAGTTTCTGATCGGCCGCCTTACGGATGGCGATGCGCACCGAGTCCACCCGGCTCATCTGTCCGAAACCGACACCGAGAGTACCGTCGCCGTTTCCGACGACGATGGCGTTGCTCTTACCGTGCTTGCACACCTTCCAGACCATGGCCAGGGCGTATGCCAGGGCGGGTGAAGGTTCATCGCCGGCGGCGACCTCCCACTCCTTCAGTTCGGGGTAGTCGCTGTCCTCGTCCTGATGCAAGACGAGCTTGCCGAATGACCGACTCTTGCCCTCGGTTGCTGCCAGGAACTGTTCCCGGTCGTAGGTCAAGATGCGTACGTTCTTTTTCTTGCGCAGCTTGGCCAACGCCTCTGCGCTGAAGGCGGGGGCGGCGACAATCTCGTAGAACATCTTGTTCAGTCGCTCGGCCGCTGCCAGCGAAACCGTACCCTGGAAGGCGAATACACCGCCGAAGGCCGAGACGGGGTCGGCCAGCAATGCGCGCTCCAAGGCAGGATCCGCTTCGCCCAGGCCGAACCCGCACGGATTGGTGTGCTTGATGGCCGCGCAGCACGGTTCCTCGAAATCACAGACGAGTTTGATCGCCGCCACCAGATCGACCAGGTTGTTGTAGGAGAGTTCCTTGCCCCCGTGCTGCTGCAGGCCGACGCAGGCAAGGTCCGGCCGGCCATCCTCACCTGCCGGCAGTTCCAACCAGGCTCGCTGGTGGGGATTCTCCCCGTACCGCAATGTGATGTGACGGTCGTGGGCCGGCTCCGGCGATTCTCTCCCCTCACCCAGACTATCACCCAACCAGCTCGCGATGGTGCGGTTGTAAGCAGCCACACGGGCGAAGGACGCCGCGGCCATGCGGCGGCGGAACGCGTGGCTGGTGCCACCGTCGTGACTGCGCAGCTCGTTCTGAAACTCCGTGTAGAATATCGGGTCACTGAGTACGGTGACTCGGGGGTAGTTCTT
>CBDURX010000577.1:0-1835 GCA_965369485.1 uncultured bacterium
CGACGAACTCGGGTGGTATCCCGACGTTGAGAGCCTCTCCACGCATATTCCAGCCCAGTATGAAGTAGTCCTCGTTCCAGCTGACCAGGCACTCCCACCCGGACACTCCGGAAATCTGCGAGGCGTCGAGGATGCACAGGTACAACGTGACGACCCCGCCGACAGGGAGTATAGCCTCGTTGTCGATGCCGTCCTCGTCGAAGTAGAGGCCGATGACGTCCTGCGACTGGGCCGTAACCACACACGCGCCGAGAAATAAAAGAGGGAGACATAACAGCCACCCTCGCCTGCCAATACACAGTTTCATAATCGCCCCCTTTTATACCTGCTACCGAGAAACCCTCCGTATTTTCAGCCGCATTACCGGTACCGGTTCTTCATAATGCCCCAAGAAGTGGTCTCTGTCGGTAGCACGTCGTAATAGGCTCCGCAGACTTTCAGATCGTAGATGAAGTCGGGCAGATCGACCCACTCCGCCGGGCCAACCCAGATCCAGTAAACTTCCCCGGGGTTGGTGGGGAGGGACCAGAACGTGGGCGTGTTGGCGTTGATTGTCTGGACGATGTCCCAGATCACTGTGGCGCAAGTCGGGTTCGGACCGCTGATCAACACCTGGGTGAAGTGCTCGGAGTTGATCGCGACGTCGATCTGGAATTCGGCGGCCGACATCCAGAACCAATCGGTGTCGCGGTACAGGCCGCTGGGCATGTCGTACCAGCCGCTCACGCCGCACAGCTGAGCACATTCGCTGTATGGATCGATCCAGTTGATGTCCTGGAAGATTTCGGGGGTGCTGTTACAACCACCATTGTAATTGTCGACATAGCCTTCGATCAGCGCAGGCTCGCCCTCAGGTACGTGATCTGGGCCGCACTCCACAGGTGGCTGCGGCAGGGATTCTTCCATCAGCAGCTCGTAGTTGCCACAGTCACCGCCGTAACCATCGATGACGATGTAGTAGGTGAAGCCAGTCAAGAGCACAACGTCCTCGAGCCGAGAGGCATAGGAAGTCCAGGAGTTCGAGCAGGCATCGTCGTTGCAGGCCACAAGACTGCCCGGCCCCTCGCAATAGACGTAGATCTTGGTGTCGTACTGGTTGCCTTCACTGCAAAGATCTAGGTGGATGACCATGTCCACGGGCGGATCGTAGGCGTAGACCACATCGGGCGAGGTGGAACCCGAGTAGGGGCAGACCTCGTCGTAGTCGTTGACGTTGTCACAGTTGTTGCCGGTATCCACGAAGGGCAGGCTCGGAATGGGGAAAGCGTCGAAGATGTCCTCGCCGCCCTGACGCCCGTCGGGCGTGCCGGGATTCTGCAGGACGTGCCCGTAGCCTTTGCTGCCAGAGTGCAAGGGGCCGCTGTTCACCGCGTAGGCGGTACCAGCCATCACGATCACAAGACAAATCATCAGGAGGATCGCAAGCATGCGGTACATGGTACTGTCCTTTGCGTTTTGGGTTTGCAGCCAGGGCCGTGGAGCGGCTTGAAGACAGCAAGCCCCCTTCGTTCACTTGAGCAACAGCATCTTGCACATGGCCGTCAGTCCGCCGGCCTCCATCCGGCAGTAATAAGTACCACTCGGAACGAGCCGACCGCGATCGTCGCGACCGTTCCACGGGCGCTCGTGCACCGCAGCCGGTAACGGCTCGTTCACCAAAGTCCGGATCTTGCGCCCCGCCAGGTCGAAAACCTCCAGCCGCACGTGACCCGCGCGCGCCAGCTCGAACTCGATGTGCGTGAGGGGATTGAACGGGTTGGGATAGTTGGCGTGCAAGACAGTTACAGTCGGTGTACTTCCACTCAAAGTTATGGACACCTCGTCGCTGCGGCCGA
>CBDURX010000578.1:0-1805 GCA_965369485.1 uncultured bacterium
CCGGTCGTCACCTGTCGCCGGGTGGTGAGACGCCAGCCGCCTGCGTCGTCCTCCCAACGTGCCAGCTCGTCCAGAAAGTAGCAGGGACTACCGGCTGCCACGGCCGCCGCGAACACCTGAGACCGCAGCTCCTGCCCCACACCACAGAACAACGGCACGCCACGCTTGAGCAGACCCAGTTTCTCGGCCGCTATCTCGGCCAGACTCTCGCCCAGGATGCTGCTGTGGTCCCGGGAGATGCTGACCAGCAACGTGGCCACCGCCGGCAAGGCGTTCGTGGCGTCCAGGCGACCGCCCAGTCCGGTCTCACAGCAGAGGAAATCGACTTCCTGTTCGCGGGCGATGTCCAGGGTTATGGCGGTAAGTGTTTCGAACCAGCTCGCCGCGTGTGCTTCCACCGCGGGGCGGATCTGTTGGACCTTGGCCGCCAACAGTTCCGCCGACACTGGCTGCTCAGCGATGACTATGCGCTCGTGGACCCGCAACAGGTGAGGACTGGTGAAACAGCCTACCCGGTACCCAGCATCGTGCAACAGTGCCGCCAGGATCCGGGTCGTGCTGCCCTTACCGTTGGTACCGGCCACCACCAAGGTGGGCACCTGGCGCTCGGGGTGATCCAGAGCAGCCAAGAGACCTCGGATCCGGCTCAACCCGGGCCGCATACCGAAACGGTTCAAACTGAAGAGCCACCGGGTCGCCTCGTCATCGGCCACGAAGGGAGGCTCGCGGTCGGTGGTAACACCGGGCTCACCCGGCAGACCACCGGGCGCCGGAGTGACACCGGGGCGGTAGGGTTCCGCGCCCATGCCGCCCTCAGCCCCGGAAAGGCTGTCGGACTGAAACGTCGCGTCCGTCGACGAACCAGTGCAAAGCCTGGGCGAGATTCGCTTTCAACTCCTTGCGGGGGACGATCATATCCAGCATACCGTGCTCGAGGAGGAATTCCGAGGACTGGAAACCCTCGGGCAGATCGCTGTTGATGGTCTGCTTGATGACGCGCGGGCCGGCGAAACCGATCAACGCTCCCGGCTCGGCCATGATGATGTCGCCGAGGGAGGCAAAGCTGGCCGTCACGCCACCCGTCGTGGGGTTGGTGAGGATGGAGACGTAGGGTATCGCCGCTTCCCGCAACCGCGCCAGCAGCGCGCTGGTCTTGGCCATCTGCATCAACGACAGCAAGGATTCCTGCATGCGGGCGCCGCCGGAGCACGAGAGGATGATTGCAGCCATGCGCTCGCGCAGGGCATCCTGTAACGTGCGGGCGATCTTTTCACCCACCACCGACCCCATGCTGCCGCCCATGAAGGAGAAATCGAGAACACTGAGCACAACCGGGATTTGCTCGACCTCTCCCCTACCCGTGATGATGGCATCTTCCTTGCCCGTCTTCTGGCGGCTGGCCTTGATCCGGTCGCGGTATCGCTTGGAATCCTTGAATTTCAGGGCGTCGGTGGAGGTTATGCCGCGGTGGGTTTCGTGCCAACTGCCCTCGTCGATCAGCAGCTGGATGTATTGTTCTGTGCTGAACGGTAGGTGATGTCCGCAAGACGCGCAGACGAAGTAATTCCTCTCCAGCTCGCGGTGGTAGAGTACGTCTCCGCAAGAGGGGCACTTGGACCACAGGTTGTCCGGGATTTCTTTCTTATCAGCCAAGGCCTTTATGCCCTTCGCGGCCTGCGTCAGCCAGGACATGTCGACCTCCCTTTCCTGAGGAGTATGCGGCGCGGAATGTCCGGGGCCACCCGCTACGGTAGTGCCAACCCCGGGGCGCCGACAACTGAAAAGCTCAACTGCCTTGCCAAGAC
>CBDURX010000579.1:0-1804 GCA_965369485.1 uncultured bacterium
GCGACGACTCACTATCCGTAAGATCTAGCGAGCAACTATCCATGGAGCGACAAGGAACAATGAATGCGGGAGACAGGGCACGATCGCACCCAGCCTGGCAAGAGGAGAGATACTTCTGCCATGACCTGACCTCGACGCCCTGCCCGGAAATCGGGACGGTCCTGGTGACAGGGGCTTCGGGGTACATCGGTGGACGCCTGGTCCCCGAACTCTTGGCACGGGGATACCGCGTCCGGGCCATGGTGAGGGCGCACTCACCGGAATATGTGAAGTGGTGGCCGGAGGCCGAGGTCGTCGCCAGCGATGCCCTCGACCGCGACAGCCTCTATCCCGCCCTCGAGGGAGTTCACACCGCTTATTACCTGATTCACTCCATGGTGCTGGGGCCGAGCCAGTTCGTCGCCGCGGATATGCAGGCCGCCGCCAATTTCCGTCAAGCCGCGGAAAAGATGGGAGTCGAGCGCATCATCTACCTCGGAGGCCTCGGCCAGGTCATGCGTCCGCTGTCGGACCACCTGCGCAGCCGCCTGGAGGTCGCCCAGGAACTGCAACGCGGCAGCGTACAGGTCACGATATTGCGCGCGGCCATCATCATCGGGTCTGGTAGCGCTTCCTACGAGATCATTCTGCACCTCGTGCGCAACCTGCCGGTCATCTTCATTCCCGTCTGGGCTCAGAAGCAGTGCCAGCCCATCGGCATCCGCGACGTCATCAAGTATCTCGTGGGGGTCCTCGAAACTCCGGATACCCGCGCCCTGTCTTTCGATATCGGGGGCAAGGACATCTTGACCTACGAAGAGATGCTGAAAACCCTGGCTGACATTTTGCACAAGAAACGATTGTTCGTCTCCAGCCCGGTTTCAAACCTCAACATCTTCTCCTACTTTCTGAGCCTCATAACACCAGTTCCAGTGCCCATCGCCATCTGCTTGATGGAGGGGTTGAAGAACCACACGGTATGCGAGGATCAGTGGATCCGGAAGTTTCTGCCCTTCAAGCCTCTCTCATACAGGGAAGCCATCGTACGAGCCATGTCCCGCGAAGAGCAGGACACGGTTGCCACGCGGTGGTCGGACGCCTACCCACCGGCCCACGAGCTGGCCATGAAGCTTTACGAGATCGAGGAGCCTCTTGCCTACAAGGCGGTCTATTCCCTGCAAACGGAAAAGGCGGCCCCTTGCCTGTTCAACGCCATTTGCCAGATCGGCGGCCGGGAGGGGTGGTTCCACAACAACTGGATGTGGCGCTTGAGGGGTGCGGCCGACCGGGTCCTGTTCGGAGTGGGCAGTGTGCGGGGGAGACGTTCCCGCGCGAGTCTGAAGATCAACGACGTCATCGACTTCTGGCGTGTCGAGGATCTGCAGCCGGACAGGCGGCTCTTGCTGAGGGCAGAGATGAGATTACCCGGCAAGGCGTGGCTCGAATTCAGGATAAGGAACGAGGAGGACCGCAAGAACGAGCTGTACATCACCGCTTACTACGACTGCCGCGGACTGTTCGGCAAGATCTACTGGTACATCTTCCTCCCATTCCACGGGTACATATTCGAGACACTGCTGAGGCAGATCGAGGAGAGGTGCGAGCAAGAGGCCTTGCACGCATGAGGCCCGGCCGGCAGAATGCCGGCGGCTCGCAGAAGAACGCCACCGCCTACTGCTGGGCCATGCTGCTGGCCAGGATCTACGAGTGTCTGCCCCTTTGCTGTCCTCGCTGCGGTCGACCGATGACGATTATCGCCTTCATCACCGCCCCCCCTACGATCGAAAAGATTCTCGCGCACATCGGCGAACCTACAGCGCCGCCA
>CBDURX010000580.1:0-1786 GCA_965369485.1 uncultured bacterium
AACCTCGACCTTCTCAGAGCCTTCTTGAAAAGCCATCCGACCGACCGGATACTTGGCGTCGGGCTTGGCGGCCAGGAAGTCGGAAATCCGTGCGCGGACTACAAAGAGGTCTTTGCCAAGGCGCGGAAGAACGGACTCCATGTCGTTGCTCATGCCGGCGAAGAGGTCGGCCCCGAGTCGATGTGGGAGGCGATCAACGATCTCAAAGCAGAACGGATCGGCCACGGAACCAGCCTGCACGAGGATCCCGACTTGCTCGACTACGTGAACAACCACAGGGTACCGCTGGAGATCTGCCTCAGCAGCAACTTGCAGACCGGGGTCGTAGCCGACATCAGCAAGCATCCCCTGCGTTATTACCTGGATCTGGGGCTGCGGGTAACCCTCAACACCGACAACACATTATTTGCCCGGACCTCCATAACCCAGGAACTGGTGCTGGCCGTGCGCACCTTCGACCTAACCCTGCTGGAGACCGAGAACATGTTGCTGAACGGTTTCAAGAGCGCATTTCTACCGGAAAGGCAGAAGGCGGAACTGGTCGGTGAGGCGCTGGTGACCTTCACCTCGCTGCGCGACAAGTTCGCCCTGGACGACATTTCCCTTTGAAGGAGTGATTGTGGACGACCGCCTCGATCTGCTGAGCGATGTCTGGCGAGACCGCGTGGCCACTGCGGCCGGCTGGCTGCAGAAGCGAGGCTATCACGGACAGGCCGGCCTGATCCTGGGCAGCGGTCTGGGCAACTTCGTGGATGCTATAGATGATCCCATGATATGCGATTACGGAAACATCCCCGGCTTCGCCAAGACCAGTGTCGCCGAGCATGCCGGCAGGCTGGTTTGCGGCGAGGCGGCCGGCGTGCGGGTCGTCGTCATGCAAGGGAGGCTGCACCCTTACGAAGGGCTTCCTGCCAGGGAGTTACTGCTGCCCACGGCGGTACTGGCATGCCTGGGCATCGAGGCAGCCGTGGTGACCAACGCCGCCGGTGGACTGAACCGTTTCTACCAGCCCGGGGATCTGATGGTGATCCGGGACCAACTGGACCTGCACCTGCGAGATCCATTGCGAGGCTTGCTGAGGGAAAAACCCACCGATCGTCCTGGCAAGGGAAGTGGAACCTTCGACGCTGTCCTGGCCCGGGAACTGACCAGTGTCGGCGCCCAGGTCGGCGTACCCATGCACAGCGGGACCTACGTCAGTATGTGGGGACCGGCCTACGAGACCAAGGCCGAGATCGGCTGGCTGAAGCGGGCTGGCTGCGACGCCGTGGGCATGTCCACGGCACCCGAGACTGTTCTGCTGTCTCGCCTGGGGGTGACGGTCGTTGGCCTCTCGTGCATCACCAATCCCGCGCGGGAAACGGGGCAGCCGGAACTCTCCCACACGGATGTCGTTGAAGTCGGCCGCATGGTGCGTGACCGCATGGCCCGCTTGCTGCTGGCGTTTTTGCCGCGGCTGGCGGACCACAACAGGAGATGAGATGTTCTGGGATTCGACGTTCCTGTTGCTCATACCGGTGGTCATCTTCGCCCTGTACGCGCAGAACAAGGTGAAGAGTACCTACCGTAAATACCTGCGCGTACCGTCCCGGCGCGGCATGACAGGGGCACAAGCGTCCCGGCAACTGCTCGACGCGGCGGGCCTGCAGTCGGTAGCTATCGAGGAAGTGCAAGGGAGTCTGACCGACCACTACGACCCGCGTAAGCGCGTGCTGCGCCTGAGCCACGACAATTACCAGGGCGACAGCGTGGCAGCTCTTGGCGTGGCCTGTCACGAGGCAGGACA
>CBDURX010000581.1:0-1745 GCA_965369485.1 uncultured bacterium
CACTGCTTCGTCAGCGTCTGTCGTCAGGCGCAACTGCCACAGCAATTCTTCACCTGGGCGTCCCCCCTCCCCGGCATCAGGAGCGAGGAGAACCTCACGCGCTTCGTCGTACCGCGCCTGGCGGAAGAGATCGGCAAGCTCGAGCCGGACTGATTGACCGGTAACGGGCCCAACCGGCAGGACCACTGCGCACAGTAGGAGCAGCAAGAAAATCGAGTGGATCGCCAGCGCTGCGTACTGCCTGCTGGCGAGCAGCCGCTGGAAGAGATTCAGCGGGAGCCTCAAGCCGTTTCCTCCCGACGTCGGTCCACTGTGTAACTGTTGAAACTGTGACACACGGGGCAGAACCAGCGGATGTCCATGCGGTTGGTGCCGCAACTGGTGCATGTCCACTCCGAGTTGGCCGTGGATGGTAGGGACAGGGCGCCCCAGACCCGCCCGAAATCGCTGTCGGCCTGTTCAGCTGCCAACAACCTCAGGAAAGGCGCCGCCGCGTTGGGCGTCAGGCGGGGATCGCGTGCCTTCCGCACGAGCAGAGTGATGGCGTCCTCGCGCCGTCCCAGCTTTTCGTAGAGCAAGGCCAATGCTATCCACATCGAAGGCGGTGCCGATTCAGTCTGGCAGGCTGATTCCAGAATGGGCAAGCTGCGGGCGAAACGACCACTGTCCAGCAGCGCTTCTTGCAGGGTTGGCAAGAACAGGGCTATTTCCTCGGGGGTCCCAATCAGCCCCTCAGTGGTCAGAGAAATGGCCAGTTCTGCGTCCCCGTCCTGGGCGGCCAGAAGTGCGCGGACGAAGTTGGCCTTGGCTGTTGCCGGACTCTCACTAGGAATGTCTTTCAGTAACCGCTTGGCCTCGCCGGCGCGGTTCTCACGGGCGCTGCACAGGGCCCGGTCCGCCTGGAAAAATGCATACTGTTCGCTGAAGATCCGGGCACTCGGGTCTTCGCACATATGGGCGGCCGCACGCAGAGCCTGGGCCGCTTCCTGTTCGTTCGCCATGCCGACACACTGGTCGAACCGAGCCCGCCAGTACCGGGCAGAAGTCGCAGCCACCGTCTTGAGTGTGTCGAGCACCTCCCCCACCTCTCGCCAGTTTTTTGTGGCCAAGAGGTCCTCAGCCAGGCTCAGAGTAATGGAGACTCGTTTTTGGCGTGGAACGTCCCGGCGCACGGTCAAACCGCGGTGCAAGATAGCGGCGCGCCTGGCTTCACCGGTCTGGCGCAAGAGATCACCGAGTTGGAGATACGGATCGATGGTGTGGGGGTCCTTGTCGATGGCAAGTCGGAAACGATCGCGGGAGCCGTCCAGATCACCGGCCAGCCAAAGCTCCAAGGCCTTGGTATAATCGTCTTCCCGCACCATAGGTCGGCGGCGGCGAAACACGATCCACAGCGCCAAGGCAGCCACTGCCACGACCAGAACGCCATAGAGCCACGGCATCAGTTCATTCACGTCGGCTCTCCTCGTCCTCGCTGGAGTCGGGCAGGTCTTGTAAGGGCAGAGTTCGCAGATCCGCTATCTCCTGGTCTCTGGCCTGCAGGTCGTTCCGTAAATGCCGGAGGCGGCGGTGGATACGGAATTCCCGCACGGCAGCCAGCAAGAAGCTGGTGGTGAAGCCCAGGAGGTAGGCGAGAACCAGGATCCAGAAGATGGAAATGTCCAGGAACTCGCGCCCGAAAAGTTTGATGTCCACGGTCTGGCTGCTGTTGTCAATGAAGAAATAGACCAGCACAAAGAGCAGGA
>CBDURX010000582.1:0-1735 GCA_965369485.1 uncultured bacterium
CCAGCGGCAGGTTGTGGGTCGGCGACTCCTCGGCCACGTCCGTATCGCGCCGCCGGAAACGGATCACGAACAGCAACATCAGTCCGACGATCAACACGAAGAAGAAGACGGAAATCCAGAAGATGAAGTAGAACAGGCTGTCGATCTCGCCGGCCGCAGACGAGGCCTGCTCAGGGAACCAGAACGACGACCCCGATTCCTGGGCCAGAAAATGTGGACCCAGGCCGGCCACGACCCCGTGCAAGATCCCCTGCGCGAACCCACTCACGATCCCCTGCAGTATCCCGCTGATAGTCCCGTACAAGGCAATTCCTTCCCCGTGTTCCTACCATGGTAGGCGTGATCGGCTCAGCTTGCCGCCCGCCCGCGTTTGCGCTCTCGCCGCCAGAATCCGCCCAGCACACCGCCCACGACGATCACGGTCACCAGACCTCCGGCTTTCATCAGGTTCCGGGCGGCCGGAGCGTATTTGCCGGCGGTCGCGTCGTAGCGGAAGCAGAACAGGAGAATCTTGTCCAGGGTCGAGCCAACCTTGCCCTCGGCGGCCTCCACCAGGGAGAGACGCAGGGTCTGGGGGTCGAACAGGATCCCGTAAAGATACCGGGAGACGCGACCGTCGGGCGTGCAGACGATCAGGGCCGCGGTGTGAGAAAACTGGCCCTGGTCCTCGATCCACTTGTAATAGAACCCGACGGCGTCGGTCACCCGCTTGATATCCGTCTCCTCGCCGATCAGGAAGTGCCAGCCGTCCGCCACTTCGGGCCGACCCAGCTCCTGGATGTAGTTGAGTTTCTTCAGGGATGCCAGAGTCTGGCTCTCCTGGGGGTCGAAGCTGAGGGTGACGATCTCGAATTCCCGGCCCGGAGTCCAATCCATGCCCGCCAGCGCATCCATCAGGCCGTTGGTCACGAGGCCGCACAGCATGGGGCAGCCGTAGTAACCCAGATTCAGGATTACCGGCTTTTCGCCGGTGAAGTAACGCTCGAGGGTCACCTCGCGACCTTCGTCGTCCGTGAATCTAGCGTCCAATGGTAGCGGGTCGCCCAGCATCTCAGTAATGCCGACGCCCTCCAGCTCGTCGGGCAGCGGCTCACTGCGCTGGGCGAGGGGAGTGTGCGGGTACACGCCGAGCAGCAGTGCTGCTACCAAGGCGGATGCCATCGGCCCCGGAACAATCATCCGGGCCGCAAGAGCCACAACCATCGGTACTGTTCTGTCCGGTGTCATTTTGTTCCCTTCGCACTCTCTCCGGCGGCTTCGCGCACGACCAGCTCCATGGCACGTTCGATGGGAATAGTGACGACGCCCTGCTCCCGATCGAGCCAGCGGTAGCCGTGCAGCTCGGTGGCTTGGTTGGACAGGTGACTGGTCAGCTCGGCGATCTTCGGCTCGATCACCTTGCGTGCGTACTCCTTCTCTTGCGTCTTGAAGAAGTACACCTGCAGCAGGAGGATCAGGACGAAGGTCAACACCACGAACAAGATGCCGATCGTCACGATCAGTGGTGTGTTCGGATCGTCTTTGGCCCTGGCCATGTCTTACCTCTCACGCATTCTCGAAACGGATGGACTCCAGCAGACGGGGGTCCCCGGTCGGCACCAGGGAACGGTTGCCCGCCAGCCGGGCCAGGCCTGCGAAGTAGATCCCGCCGATGCCGAGAAAACAGGTCAGATCCAGCAGGTGGAACGGGACCCGGTCCATCCCCAGCTCGGGCATGATCACCCAGTACATGTCG
>CBDURX010000583.1:0-1718 GCA_965369485.1 uncultured bacterium
AGAAGCGTGTCTTGATCGAGGTCGATGTCGAGCGTGGCGTGATCGCCTCGCCGCTGAGCAAGTACCGGAATTTCAACACGCGTATTTGCCGGCCCATCGGACTGACGCCAGAAGATACGCAGCGGATCATCGACTTCGCCATTGCCCAGCTCGGCCACCGATATGATCTGAAAAACGTATTCGACTTGATGCGCTACCTGTTACCCGAGCCGTTCGTGCCGGCTCGTTTCCGCCGCCGGTTACTCGCCTTTGGGAGCGGTGATCCGACCCGGGCCATCTGTTCCACTTTACTCGCGCAGGCGTTCCAGCTGGTCCAGTTCCCCATCTTGCCGAGGCGCGGTTTTTATTGCGTGGGAGACAAGAGCCAGTTGACCGACGAGGAACTGCTGCAGGTGCGTCACTACAGCCACTTCGCTCCCCGCGATTTCGATGTCTCCCCGTACTTCGCCGTGATCAAGCCCACCCTCGAGATGGGGTTCGCTTACAAGGAGCTGAACTGGCAGGACGACCGAACCCGGGAAATGACTAGCCAAACCACAAGCTAAACCACAAGCTAAACCATCAGCTAGACCATCAGCCAGACCACCAGCAAGATACTCACTTGATCAAGGCCATCTTCTGGATCATGGTCCCAGCGTCGCTGTGGGCCCTCAGAAAGTAGACTCCGCTCGCCATCTCTCCGCCGCCCTCATTGCGCCCGTCCCAGATCCAGGAGTTCCAGCCGGCCCTGGCCGGGCCCTCGTGCAGGACACGTACCTTGCGGCCCCGTAGGTCGTAGATCACCAGTTGCAGCGGCTGGCTCGTGCCCTCCGCACCCGGCAGGTACAGTTTCACCGTGGTCGCCGGGTTGAACGGGTTGGGATAGGGCGGTGACAAGGACAGAGCTTCCGGGACCACGCGACCGGGTGGGACGGCCACCAGGGATTCCGGTCGGTGCACGCCGTCGCGAAAAACGTGCCCGCGGAAGGTAGGCCACGGCACCTTGGTCGCGTCGTAACCCTGGGCACCGTAGGGCATGTCCCAGACGTGAATCTCGCGGCCCCCACTGCCGAAGACGATTTCTGCGTCTCCATTCCGGTCCAGGTCGCAGATGACGGCAGAAGCCCGGGCGGGTCCGCCGAGGGAGATGGGGTAACCGTCCACGGGTTCACCGTTGGCCTTGAAGGCGTAAAGGGCGTCAGGACTTCCCTCGTTGCCGCCCCCGATGCCGTGGATCACGTCCAGCAGACCGTCGCCGTCGATGTCTCCCACGACAGGACTTCCCTCCGAGTTACCCGGCAAGGGTTGGGGCCAGCCCGGCAGAGGTTGGCCCGACGTACCGCCGTCGACGTCGGTGTCGAAGACGTAGATATCGACGATGAGACTGCTCGTCGTGGAGATGGCCACGATTTCCAGCTCGCCGTCCTGGTCGAAATCGCCCACGGCTGGACTCGGCGCGAAACCGGTATTGGAGAGGAAAGGCAGCGGGAATCCGGGGTAATCGGAACCGTCTTGCCTCACGACGAACAGAACGTCGTTCTGTGACTGGAAGACGATCTCCCACACGCCGTCGAGGTCCAGGTCGGCCACGGTGACGCTGCACCGGATGTTGTCGGTGCCGACGTAATAGGGGAAGCCGACTGCCTGCGTGCCGTCGTACCGGTAGGCCAGCAGGTAGTTGTCTTCTCCCACACCGTTGTGAGTGCCGAAGATGATCTCCTTGGCGCCGTCGCCGTCGA
>CBDURX010000584.1:0-1643 GCA_965369485.1 uncultured bacterium
CGCAGCTGTCCCGCGCAGGGTCTCCTCGTGGATCTTGGTCATCTCCCGAGCCAGGGCCAGCGGTCGTGTGGGCGCTAGACCGGTAATCTGCTCGAGCGTGGCCCGTATGCGGTGGCACGATTCCAGTACGACCACACTACCGGATATGCTGAGGATCTCCTGCAGAAAGCGGCTACGCGCGCCTTTCTTCCGCGGCGGGTACCCCACGAACGTGAAGCGGTCGGTGGGAAACCCTGACAGCACCAGAGCGGTCAAGACACTGGACGCACCCGGCACCACGCTCCACGGCAACCCCTTCTCCCGCAGAGCTCGGATCAGGGTGAAGCCCGGGTCGGAGATGGCGGGCAGACCGGCGTCGCTGACCACCGCCACCCTTACCCCGGCCTGCAGCTGAGCGACGATGCGAGGCACTTGTCGCCTCTTGTTGTGATCATGGTAGCTGGCCAGCTTGGCCTCGATGCCGTAGTGGACCAGCAGACGTCGCGTGTGTCGCGTGTCCTCCGCGTAGATCACGTCGGCAGCCACCAGGACGGCCAGACCCCGCAGGGACATGTCACCGAGGTTACCGATGGGAGTGGCGACAAACTGGCACAAACCGCTGGGAAATTCAATTTCCGGCAGGGTGAGACTCCTCACGACCGGTTCCCTTCCGCTGCCGGGCAGTCGGGATCGGGACGGCCCGGGAACTCGGCGACGGGTGGCAGAGCCCGCTTGAAGGCCATGGCACGCATCCTCTCGTTCACCTTGCGAACCAGCTCGGGCGCAAATCCCAGGGCTGCGATCTGCCGCTCGCCCAGCCCAACATCCACCAGGTGATGCAGAATCCGGTCCGCCTCGGCGTAGCTGAACCCCAACTCGTCCTCATCGAATTGCCCGATCCAGAGATCAGCACTGGGCGGCTTGAGGATCACCACCTCGGGCAGGTCGAGATGGGCCGCCAACAAACGAATCTCCGTCTTGTAGAGCTGGCCGAGGGGGTTCAGGGCACAGGCATTGTCTCCGTGCAGTGTCGTGTAGCCGAGTAACGCCTCGCTGCGATTGCCCGTTCCCAGCACCAGCAAGCCGTCCCGCCGGGATATATCGTAGAGGACGATCATGCGCACCCTGGCCATGACGTTGCCCTGACGAACCTGGTCCGCGCCGGTCTGCATCTCCATCCACGCGTCAAATATCGGTGAAATCTCGACGAGCTCGGTGCGGATGCCCAGGAAGTCCGCAACGGAACGGGCGTCTTGCAGGGAAGAGGATGCGCTGGTGGCGTAGGGCAGCAGCAAACCCAACACGCGGTCCCGTCCCAGCCCACGCACGGCCAGAGCGGCCGACACCGCGGAGTCGATACCGCCGGACAACCCGACCACCACGCCCCCGGCTCCCGCCGCGCTCACGACGTCGGTAACGAACCGCGAGGCAATGTCGGCGGCTTCCACGGGCACGACACACCACGCAGACGCGGTGGGATCTTGGGTCGCGTCGATTCCCATGACGGCTTCTCCTCACTCCCCGCCGGTGGGTTCAGCTCTTGCGCCACGCCTCGGGCAGGAAAAGGACCAGTACCGTGTAGATCTCCAGCCGGCCGATGTTCATGAAACCGACCAGCAGCCACTTTTCCGAGTCGGTCGGGTAGGCGTAGTGTCTGGCCGGCC
>CBDURX010000585.1:0-1607 GCA_965369485.1 uncultured bacterium
CAACCGTGGACCCTGGTGAGCTACCTCGTCATCATGACCATCGGCGAAGCCATGTGGCAGCCGCGATTCTTGCAGTACGCCGCCGAGATAGCACCCGAGGGGCGCACTGGAGCCTACATGGGCGTGGCCCAATTCCCCTGGTTCCTCACCAAGGTCATCACCAGCCTCTATTCGGGTTGGTTCCTGACCAGGTTCTGCCCCGACGACACGACCCTGGCGTCCGGCCTCGGCCAGATGGCCACGGAGAAAATGTGGGTCGTCTACGGTCTGATCGCCATCAGTTCGCCGATCATGCTGATCCTGGCGCGCAACTGGGTCGGCAAGGACTTCAAGACCAAGGCTGACTGAGTTCAGCTCCGCTCCTTACCGTCCTGGCCGGTTCGGTATCCGTAGTATTTCTGGTCGTAGTAGTAAGGCAGGACTTCGGCGAGGTTGTTGGCGATCACGCCGATAATGTTGGTACCCACGGATCGCAGGATGTCGACACCGCGCAGAACGATATCGCGCGATGTCTGCCCGGCCATCACCATGAAGAGGACGCCGTCCACCGCCTCGCTGAAGTGTAGGGGGTCGCTCACCGGCACCACCGGCGGTGCGTCCAGGATGATGACATCGTATTCCTCCTGGAATTTCTGGATGACTGTGCGGAAACGGCCGCCGCTGAAGAGGCGGCTGGGATGGTCCCCCGCCTGGCCTGCCGGCAAGAAAGAGAGCTGCGGGACACGTGTGGCCAGCGGCTTGACCTTGTCGCCGTCGGCGTCGGCGGCCAGGATTTCGGCCAGGCCCGGGGAGCACGGCACGTGGAAGATGGAGTGCTGCACCGGTCGCCTGATATCGCCGTCCATCAGCAGGATCTTCTTCTTCAAATGGTAGGCTAGCACGAGAGAGAAATGCAGGGAAAAAAGGCTCTTGCCCTCCCCGCGTTCGGCGCTTGTGACCATGATACACCGCTTGCGGTCCAGATCCAGACTGCGGTTCAAACGGATCATGATGCGCCGCAGCTCGATGGCCAGCGGTGATTCGATGTCGAAGAGAGCCTCTCCAACGGGCTTTTTCTTGACGCGTTTACTCACGGCTTGCCTCTGCCGGGCCTCACTCCGTCAAGCGAGAGCCGGATAAATGAACTGGAACCCCGCCGCGGCCAGGGCCAGGGTGATGATGATCAACAGAACCCAGATCCAGACCTTTCGAATGCGCCGCTTCTGGAAGTAATCGTTCTCGATCACCGGCAGGGTGCCGATGACCCCCAAGCCCAGTACCCGCTCGATATAAGGCACGGAGTTGAAGGAGCGGTCGAGCAACTGGGCCAGGACGACCAGGCCGCCGCCGATGGCCAAGGCGAACACGAATCCCATGAAGTACAGCTTCATCCGATTCGGCTCGATGGGCGCAAGCGGCATGCGCGGATCACGCCTGACCACGATCTTGTAGCCAATCTCGGACATGCTGGCTTCCATCCGGATGTTCTCCCGTGCGATGTCACTGCGGATGGAGTTGAGCGTCTCCCGGGTCATCTCCACATTGTGTTGTAACTGGCTCAGCTCGGCCGACTGTTCGGGTTGCCGGGTCCGGAAATCCCGGTAGTCGCCTATATAGTTCTCGGCCTT
>CBDURX010000586.1:0-1601 GCA_965369485.1 uncultured bacterium
TGCCGGCCGAGGGCCGCCCGCTGAGTCCACAGTCGTTCACCTTCAACAATCCCATGCGTGACGCCTCGGCTTGAGTGCAGGGATAGACGCAAAGGGTGATGTCGGCCTTACTCTCACGGTGAGCCTCGATCAGTTCCCGGTAATCCATGCGGTAGAGGTGGTCACCGGAGAGGATGAGCATCTGCTCGGAATCATAGTAAGTCGTGTGATTCAGAGTAGCGCGCACCGCGTCGGCGGTGCCCTGGAACCAGTCCTCGCTCTGGACTGTCTGCTCGGCGGCCAGGATGTCCACGAAGCCATCGGTGAAGACATCGAAGTTGTAGGTCTGCATGATGTGCCGGTGCAGGCTGGCCGACAGGAACTGAGTCAGCACGAACACCCGTTTGATGTCAGAGTTGATGCAGTTGGAGATGGGGATGTCGATCAGGCGGTACTTGCCGACGAAGCTGACTGCGGGTTTGGACCTCTCGAGGGTGAGGGGGAAGAGACGGGTGCCGCGCCCGCCGCCCAGGATGATTGCGGTGACGTCACGCACGGAACAGCTCCTCTCTTTTCTCTTGCATGCCTCGTACCATGCGCGGAATCACGCCTCGCGGCAAGAAACGATATGATTGAGCGATCATCTTGTTCAGCAGTCCGGGAATGACCAAGCTTTTGCCGCGCTCGAAGCCCTCGTAACCCTGACGGGCCACCTCGCGGGCGGATGCCACACGCATCAAGCCGTTGAACAGCTGCGACTTGTGCATCTGGGCGCGATCCTGGAAACCGGTATAGGTCGGCCCCGGGCAGAGAGCCGTCACCGTGACGCCGCTGCCGCGCAGTTCCTCGCGCAGCGCCTCGCTGAACGACAACACATAGGCCTTGGTGGCGTAGTAAGTGGCCATCAATGGGCCGGGCTGGAAAGCCGCGGTGGAGGCGACATTCAGGATCCCGCCGTGTTTCCTCTCCAGCATGGACGGTAACAAGAGCCGGGTCAGGGCGGTCAGGGCCGTGACGTTGAGGTGGATCATCTGGACGGTGGCGTCGTAGTCCGCCTCGGCGAAGGAGCCGAAGCTGCCAAAGCCGGCGTTGTTGACCAGGTGCGCCACGGAAACTCCGTCCGCGGCCAGCCGTCCCACCAGTTCGTCTGCCGCACCCGGCACAGAAAGGTCCAGGGGATAACTGCGTGCCTCGCCTCCGCCCTTGGCACACAACTCGGCCGCCACTTCCTGCAGCCTGTCGCCGCTGCGAGCCGTGAGCGCGATATGGTGTCCGTTCACCGCGAACATCTTGGCCAGCTCGTAGCCGATGCCGCCGGAGGCGCCGGTGATCAGGGCGAAGCCTTTATTACTCATAGTAGACACGCTCGTCAATCGGGGGACTCCAGGATGCCGAGGATCTCCCTGGCCTGGTCGAGATCGGCGTGCGCCACCATCAACCGCACTCCCTTGGAAATGGTTTGAAACTGCGGGTACATGCCACCTGCATCGTCCGCTATGACCATGGCCGGCAGGCCCTGGTTCTCCAGCAGTTCCTTGGCCATCTCGGCCTCCACCTCGTTGTTGAAGGACTTGAGCAGGGATAGATCTTCGGTCATGGCAGGTTTCTCCGTGTCAGGGACC
>CBDURX010000587.1:0-1587 GCA_965369485.1 uncultured bacterium
CCGGAAATCGGTGGCACGGAAGGGCGGTGACCAAATACCCACGGCCCCCTTGCGGCGGGCCTTGTTTTCACTCTCACGGTGACTGCTGCCAGTGACCATGATCAGCAGTGGTGGCTTCACGGCATTATCCCGCGCCAGCAGTTCCTGCAAGCAACTCAGGTTGCACACAGGCGAGACTTCATCGCACACCACGGCCTGAAAGGGATGATCGAGGCGCAGCTGTGATACGACCTCGGTGGCAGCGGAACAGATGACCACCGAGAAGCCTCCCTCGGCCAGTCTCTGGAATAGCTGGGATGTTCGCAGCAGGTTGGACACGAGCAGGAGAACACGCCCGGAAGTGGGCGGAGCCAGCGACTCGGTTGTGGCCTGGCGCCGTTCCGCAATCAGGACCGTCTGGAGAGCAGCGACGGCATCCCACTGCACGGCCGAAGCGAGACTGCTCCCTGCGTCCAGTCGCTCAAGTAGGGACTCCTCGTAGGCGACCAGGTCGTGGATGGCGTGCTCGGGAATGCTTGAGCGGTCAGGGAGGGCAACAAGCCACTGGAGCCATTCATCGCAGGCAGCCAGCCACACCGCAAAACCGGCTAGCCGTTCCTGCTCACACCGCGCGTTCAGCAACCGCGTGGCCACCAGGGCTCGCGACACGATGGCCGGCGTAGGGCTCCCCCCTTGCCCCGGGCCGACCATCGCCTGGAGTTTGTGCGCGTGTTCCTGTAACTGGGACGCCAAGTGATGCCACTGTGCGACCATGGTCCCATCCGGGCATGAGGTCAGGATAACGCCACAGCGCCGAACTCCTCCAGATCGTAGATACGACCGTCCTCGGCGGCAACTGCAGCATTGGCACTGTCCACGGCGATCGCATCGAAGTCGTTCAGATCGTATACCTTCTCCTCCCCTGCGGAAAGAGAAGCTTGCTCGGTATCATCCGTAGCCACCAAGGGATCTTCGACCTGGCTGTTCGAGAGCAACGGCTCCGCGATCGGTCCCAGAGAAATGTCACCCGTGCTCACGGTGTGGTTTTCGGCTTCGGGAACGGCGGGCATGCCCGCGAGCGGCTCTCCACCGGCACTGATGTCTGCACCACCGCCGGTACTGATGGGATCGAATCTCTCCACCTCGATATTCGATTGACCCGGTTCCGGTTCGCCTGCGGCCGCCGGGTTCTCACCCAGTACGACCGGTTCGAAGTCAATTCCGGTCAGCTGCGCGCAGGCCGAACCAATCTCGTTCAAGCGCTCGGTCTGGTTGGTGAACTGAGGTGGCAGCTCATTCACGACAGCCAGGACCTGGTTGATCTGCGGCACCAGGGAGTCGATCATCACCATCACATCGTGCCACGCTTTGTCAGTCTGCGGGTTCTGCCCCGCCTGGTCCTGTACGTCTTGTAATTTTTTGCGAACCGAATTTACGACCGCTGCAGCGCCCTCGTGATCGGCGGACAGCTCGTCCAATTTACCGGCGACCTGCTTGAAATCACCAGTCAAAGCCTCTAGCTTCTGGGTCAACGGCAACAACGGCTCGCCGTCACGGCCCGGATGCGCCACCACCATGGCGATCTGGAACGCCAGCTTACCCTCCCGT
>CBDURX010000588.1:0-1568 GCA_965369485.1 uncultured bacterium
CGGCCGGCACGATGGGCAATTCACGGCTCGCTTCTGACAGTACCAGCTCACGGACCACACTGCGGCAAGGGACGATGATGAGATCACCGGCCAGGGCCACGCCGCCGCCGATGATGACCCGATCCGGATCCAGGAGGTTCACCACGTTGGCCACCGCCTGACCCAGCCACCCACCGGCGGTCTG
The DNA here is from genome assembly GCA_965369485.1 of uncultured bacterium. Lineage (GTDB taxonomy): Bacteria > Krumholzibacteriota > Krumholzibacteriia > LZORAL124-64-63 > LZORAL124-64-63 > CBDURX01. The sequence continues at coordinate 185 of CBDURX010000588.1, forward strand.
GAAGAGGAAACGTGCAGTGGCGTCACCGTCCTCGGCCAGGTGGTACAGATCAGCCGTAGTCAGGGCTTCCCTCCGGTCGATGACAAGGGTTCGGAAGACGGGCGTGGAGCCGCCACCATCGTGGGTCAGTTCCCGCGCGCGACGCAGCAAGGCCATGCCCCCTGCGTAGGCTTCCAGACAACCGTGGCTGCCACAACTGCAGAGAGGACCGGCGGGGTCCAGTACCATGTGTCCGATCTCTCCCGCCCCGTCGGCTGCGCCTGTGACGAGACGCCCGCCGACTATGACACCCCCGCCCACCCCGGTCCCGAGGGCCAGCATAACCAGATCGTCGCAGCCGCGGCCGGCGCCCAGGCGGTACTCCCCGTAGAGAGCCGCGTTCACGTCGTTGACGACCACGGACGGTAGACCGCCGAATGCATCGGAGATGAGGTCGGCCAGGGCAAGATTTTCCCAGCCCGGCAAGTTCGGTGAACGACCCAGTCGGCCGGTCCGCTGAGACACGATTCCCGCGCAGGCCATCCCGACCGCCGCGAGACACTCCATGCTGTCCGGCCTGCGACGGCTGATCTCCGCCACCAGACGCGAAATACTCCCGACGGGATCGGCGGGGTCGGTGTCCACCTCGCCCTGCAGATCACGGCTGTCACTGTTCACGCCCAGCGTGTACTTGATCTTGGTACCGCCTACGTCGGCACCCAATACCCAATCAACCACCAATCGGATCCCTCCTCGTTCAGGCAAGTCCCGCCGCCGGCAAGACTTCTCGTGCCGCCCGGACCCGGCGGGTCTCTTCCAGCTCCCGGTAACCCAGGCGGTAGAGCAGTTCCGCCACCAGGAAACAGGACCCGGTCACCAGGAGTGTGTCGGCGGGCTCCAGTTCGCAGGCCAGAAGCAAGATGGCGGCCTGCACGTCGGGGACGACTCGCACACTCTCACTGACCGGAAGCCGCCACTCCTCTAGCAACTCCTGTAGACCATTCCGGTTCCGTGACCGAGGCAGATTGATGGGAGTGACTACCAGGCCGTCGCATTGTCGCAAGCGCTCGCCGACTTCCAGGCCGAGTTCCTTATCCTGCATGCAGCCGAACAGAACCCACCGCCGGCCACGGCAGGGACGGGCCAGGTAGGTGTCGAGGACCAACCGCAACGCCTCAGTGTTGTGGGCCGTGTCGCAGATCCAGTCGGGGTCGGCCAGGATGGTCTGGAACCGACCTGGCAGGAAAAGACGAGCCAGGGCCGCGGCCGGTGCCGGCGGTGGTTGCAGGACACCGCACTGTGCCAGCTCCTGGAGGCAGAGCAAGGCCAACGCTATGTTTCGCTGCAGCACCGGGGACGACGGTTGGGGCAAGCCGGTCGTCACCTGTCGCCTGGTGGTGAGACG
>CBDURX010000589.1:0-1561 GCA_965369485.1 uncultured bacterium
AGGAGTGTGGCAAGGAGTACCAGTCCGAGTGGCCACACACCTTTCCACTCCCGTAAATATCGATGGATCAACATGATATTCTCCCTCTGTTGGGGCCATCAGACAGCGCTAAAGAGCCGGTGAGGCGAGTCGAAACTCTTATAACACAACCAGCCGCAGCGAGGTGCCAAAAATAACGGCCCCCAGACGAGTCGGCGTGAAATCGATGGCGAAGGCGGCACTGCGTGCAGGCCAGGTCCGCAGCGGACCGCATCTCGGGAGGGATTGAATGAGCAACACCATCCTCATCGTGGACGATGCTGACTTCATGCGGGTGATGCTCAAGGATATTCTCACGGAAATGGGCTTGCAGGTCGTGGGCGAGGCTGACGACGGCGCCCAGGCGGTATCGCTTTACAGCGAACTCGAACCTGACCTGGTGATCATGGACATCACCATGCCGGGTATGGACGGCATCACCGCCTTGAAGAAGATCCTCACCTTCGATTCAGACGCAACGGTTGTCATGATCACGGCGCTGGGTCAAAAGGACAAGGTGCTGAAATCCATCCAGGCCGGAGCACGTGATTTCATAGTCAAGCCTTTCGACCAGGATCGTGTCCAGGCCACCATCCGGGAGTTGCTGGAAAAGGTCACCGTCTGACCCTCCCCTGCTACGATCTGACGGGAATTATCCGGGCTTGTGTTCCGTCAACTCAGTGTTCTCTGCAGCTCAAATGAATTTGTTCACAGGCCAGGCGTAGATGTGGACCAGTCCACAGAAAGCTCCAGCCTTCAAGAAGGCGCCGGCCAAATGCCTGCCTGCTCGGCGGCTGGCAGGCAGGATCCACAACGCGGCTACCAGGAAAGAGACAAACGCTACGCCGGCCGCCAGTCCCCAGTGACCGGCGGTACCGGTCACGGTCAACAGGATCGAGGCCACCAACAGTGGTGACGCCAGAAGGGCCAGACCATGGCGGTTGTCCCAACGGCTGCCAGCCAACGTCCGGTACCCGGCTGCGCCGTCACCACGACCGTCCTCCAGGGCCTTCACGTACTCCCGCAGGAACAAGAAGTGAACCACCATCAGAAACACGAAGGCATCCGTGATCTGTAACCCGTCCGCGGCGGCTCCGGGCAGGTAACAACTGGCGATGACCAACGCCGTCCAGCCCGGGGCCAGCCACCCCCTCCCCTTGGCGACGAGACTGTAGCCGGGACCAGCCACGGACCAGAACAGCCACCAGCCCCACCAGCTCGGCACGAGAAGCAGGCCGACTGACAAACCACTCGCCAGCATCAAGGCCGCGGCTCGGCGAGCCGTCGCCAAGGAGGTTTTCCCCCGCGGCAGAGGTCGCGAGGGACGGTTTGACCGGTCGGCCGCCAGATCGACGATGTCGTTTACGAGGTGGGCGGCACTGGCCAGCAGAAAGATACCAACCGCGAGACTGCCGCCCGACACCAGCGACGGATCGCCAGCGCCGTGCAGGTAACCGGCCAGCGCCAAACCAGAGCAGGCCACTCCGTTGTGGGGGCGGATCGTGTGGAGTAAGGGGCGGAGTCGGGGGCGTGGTCGCACCCG
>CBDURX010000590.1:0-1533 GCA_965369485.1 uncultured bacterium
GCAACCCGCCTATTTTACCAACAACATCCTTTTCGTCTCGCTGTGGCCGCCGGCTTCAAGGCGGTAGAAGTAGACGCCGGCCGGAACGTCGCGCCCCGTGTCGTCTCGACCGTGCCAAGATACCTGGTGCGAGCCCGCAGTTATCGTCCGACCATCGATCAGTCGGCGCACGTTGCGGCCATCCTCCGTAGCCTCTCTGTAGCTGACGAGGGAAAGGAGACAGGCGATTGATCTGTTTCTGTGGCGCTGGGAGCCGGCCCGCGCAGCGTCCCCGCCCGGCTGCGAGCCGGCCCGGTAACGGGCCGGCTCGGCCGGGTCCGCTGCAACGGCTACGGACCGGCTCCTGGGAACTCGCTGGATCAGCGATAGTCGACCTTGATCTGGCCCCAAGTGGCGGGCTGGTTGGGAACATTGGGCACGCAGTCGTTAGGCACACCGGGCGTGGGTTCGCAGCCAGTGCTCCAGGGCGGCGTATCTCCGTTGTAGAGATTCAGGCCGTCGAACAGCATCCACTCGCCGCTGTCCGGCAACCGGCCCGAGGCGCGATCGTCATCGGCCTCGTGGTCGACGTAGAAGTAGATGTCGACAAGCACGAGTTCGGAGGCGTCTGGATCGTCGTAGAGCAGTTCCACGGTGTCGCCGCTGTTATTCAGGCTCAGACCGGTGATCGTCAGGCCGTTGGCCTGCTGCCAGGCGACCGCGTCGCTGCCGTAGAAAACTGCCGACTCCCCCGGAAAGAGGACACCGGAGAGATTCAGATGAGAATCGTCCCCCAGAGCGTCCTTGAGGTAGTAGGCCGACAGGTCCACTCCCTCTGGACCCGTGTTGGTCACCTCGATCCATTCATCATCACGGAAGTGCACCTCGCCATCACCGTTCCAGTCGCTGACCGGATCGGCCAGGATCTCCGAGAGCTGCAACGCGGCCGAGGCCATACCAACAGCCATCAGCGGTAGGGCAAGGGTCACCAGGGTGAGGGTCAGAAGGCGGGTTGGTGGTACAAGAACACGTGAGCGGGTTGGCATCGTGTGCCTCCTTACGGGAGGTGTTTGGTCAGAAGTGGCGTCGGTAATACCGGCGACGGCACTCTCAGGGTGGTGGCGCCGGCAGGAGGATGGGACGGCGCCCCGCGCCGTTCGTATAGCCAGGATCACGCCCGCAGGGTGGGACCGATCCGGATAAAGTGGACGCCGGTCGTTTCGTGTGGAATTTCACGGTGGATCAAATGCCCCGTACGCGGCATTGTCAGGGCATGAAGGCCAGAGAGAGGAAGCCATCACCATGAAGATCGGTGTCATCGGCGCCGGTACTCACGGCGCCCGCTACCTGCGGCACGCCAAGCGGGACGTGCCGCACCTCACACCGGTGGCGCTGTGCCGCCGGGACCGCGAGCAAGGCGAGGCGCTCGCCGCGGAGTGGGGCTGCCGTTACCACCAGGAACCGGAAACGCTCATCGCGGATCCGGAAGTTGACGGCCTGGTGATCAGCACGCCGCCTTCCAGTCACTTCTCCCTGGCCAGCGCCGTTCTGGCC